>CAZJHF010000035.1:0-14306 GCA_964545505.1 uncultured Desulfobacterales bacterium
CTTCCTCATATCTGCCGGTGTGGTAATAAATTTTTCCATTAAGAAGCGGAACTCCCCAATTGTGATGAGGGTCTAAACGTTCCGCAGTCTTATTAGGTATTAGTGCTTTTTCGGGTTGACCTGAAAAAAACAGACATCTTGCATATAGAAGATGGGCATTACTGAAATTTGGGTTTAATTCAACGGCCTTTTCGTACTCAACCAACGCATCATCATAATTTCTTTCGATTAAATATATATCAGCAAGAAGCAAATGACCGATATTAAGAAATTCATCAAGCTCAATAGCCTTCTGGGCCATTTTTTTTGCTTGCATCATTGCTTCCTTGGGAGAAGGCACCCATCCATACCTTGCGGCCTGTGCAAGACAGGAGCTTAAACCCGCATAAGCATGGGCATAATTGGGATCTATTTCAAGCTGGCGTTTTATTAAATCTATTGCTTTAATGTTATCTTCCCGAGTATTCCGATTGTAGTGGTATTCTCCTTTTTTATTTAATAACCAGGCCTCTAAACTGTCTGTTCCTTGTCCAGGCAAATCAACATCGAATGATGCGCCAAATTCTCCGAGGAGTGCGCCTACGACTGCCAAGGTTATTTCATCCAATATGGTTAACAAATTCGTCCACCGCCTATCATAGGTCTCTGACCAAACATGATGATCTTTCAAAGCATCAATCAATTGCGCACTTATTCGAATTTGCTCCCCTGACTTTAGAACACTTCCTTCCAAAACATACCGGACACCAAGCTCCCGACCAACTTGGGCTATTTTTATCGGCTTGTCCTTGTAATAAAATGTGGAATTCCTGGAAATGACTAAGAAATAGGGCAACTTGGAAAGTGTTGAAATTATACTTTCGCTGATGCTGTCGCCGATGTATTCCAGTTCTGAATCACCGCTCATATTGTTAAACGGCAATACCGCAATCGAAGGCTTTTCAGATATAGACATGGTTTTTTCGCCAACAGGCACTGGTTCTTTCGAAACCCGACTGTTGTAAAATTGCCAAATTCCTACTGCAATCGCTACTGCAATGATTGCAGCAGCCCCAACAATTATTGGCCTTCGCTGATTAATGGATGGTTTTTTACCTATGGGCTTTCCTGAAGCTGTTACTCTAGGATCCATTAAAACTCGATAGGCACCCACTGGTTTTAAAATGTTTTTTACCGTTTGATCCCCTAAATAATCATATCCGTAAGGCAATTTACTTTCGATATGATCAAAAGCCGTTTTGGAGATGCAGATACCTCCCGGTTCAGCCAATCCTTCCAATCTTGCAGCGATGTTGACTCCGTCACCATAAATACGACCCTCTTCCTGAATGACATCGCCGAGATTAATACCGATACGGAACTGCATTTTACGGTTTTCGGCTAATTCGTCATTGCGGGCTTTTATCTCTTTTTGAACGGCAACCGCACATTGTACAGCATCTACCACACTTACAAACTCAGCGAGTAAATTGTCACCCGGTGAGTCCAACACTTTGCCATTGTGTTGTTGGATAAGGGTGCTAAGCACCTCTCGGTAGGCCTTTAAGGTTCGGACAGTGGCTTCTTCGTCGTCACCCATGAGTCGGCTGTAATCGACAGCATCAGCGCTGAGGATAGCGGTGAGTTTACGCTTAAAACCTTCATCTGCCATAACAGCACCCCCATATTAAGGTTTCAAACTTAGGAACTCATTGTGTGGATCATACGCGAAAATACTGTGTCAGATGAGCAGAAGGATTCAATTCAGTAATTAGAGAACCGCATCAGGTCCGATGGAATAGGAAAATCAGAAATAGATAATATAGATTTATAACCAAATCGATCGTATTTAGTCAATCATTATCGAGGGTTCCGGCAGGTGGTGATACTATGTCAGAAAACCAAATATCACCCTAATACCGCTATATTGATATCACAGGTTTGGGAGCTGATAAGAAATCTGTATTAACTAGAAATAACCAAAACACAATAAAATGAAAAAGCAGGGCCTTCGATGACCCTGCCTAAAGGAATAACAACTAAGATGCGACTATTTTTTAGTTTGAGGTATTTTCTAATGAAATTTCCCTACGCTCATGGAGAGACCCAACTCAGCTGCAATATCAGAATAGTAAGGAGCCAGTCCTGATTTTACCATTCGATTCATGATGATATTAAAGGTTTTGTCCAACATGCTAGGTTCGCTCATAACCGTATCGCTCCTTCTGTTTTTCTAAATTATGCGCAGTTGTCGACAGTGAGTCTTATTCTCGACCAGCAAACTGCCAGTCGGGTATTAGACCCCTCACGTACCTTGGTGGCCGATGGTGACCTCCCCACCGGCCACTATGACAGGTTGGTCGCGTCTCCCGCCCGAATGCTCAAGCATCCTGGGCATTTCCTCGGGGTTTGTTGTTACGTTCACATACTCTACCTCGTAGCCCTTTTTGGCAAAGTCCTCACGGGCCGCCTTGGTATAGGGACAGGTGTCTGTTCCAAAGATTAAAACTTTCTCATTCATTAACGCCTCCTTTCATATAGAATTTTTCCCGAGCAGTATTTACTGTCGCTTGAGCTTACTACACATTTAGGGTGAAAATTGCAAAAGTCATCCAGTTCTTTTTTCAACCCGGCTCTTGCGCATTAGTGTTCGTACTGCCGGAGCCGTCATTGGCAGTTAAGAACAACCACATCCCTCTTCAGTGGATTCCGTCTCCCCTTCCTGCTCTTTTTGGAGTTCAGTATCCTCTTTAGTATCGGCTGTTTTAGGCGGGCAGCACATTTCCATCAAGTTTTTCATCATTGCACCCTTCATGGCGGGAAAATCAGTGGCATCGCCTTGGCCAGGAAAGCACTTGCCCATCTTCTCAAACATCTTTTGAAAATTCTCCGGGTTACAACATTCAAAGTCTGTACCTTTTGCTTTAGCCCCGTTGTCTTTTGTTTCTTCTGTTTCCATTTTAATCTTCCTAATATTTTAGCGTTTTGAAATTTATCATCAATTAATGTAACAATTCTGATGGCTTGGATAAGGTTCTATTTTTCTCCTCGTATTCTTCCTTGTCTATTTCGCCGATAGCATACCGCCTGTCGAGTATATCCTTTGCCGAATCTGAAATTTTTGTGCGGTGACTGTCTTCATCGCGTGAACCAAACCCGCACATCATCTTACCTTTTCTGCCACGCATCATCAAAAAACACACTACGATCATCATCAGCGGAAATATCCACCATAAGGAAAAATTCGAAACTTCTGTAGCATACATACATATCACCTCCTTCTTAACTGCATAGACGGGGCAAAGCCTCAAAAGGATACAGCTTTAGGAAAATTTTTTAAATTTTGTTAAAGTGGATATAGGGTCGGAAACAATTCGCAGACTTTTGGATGACTGTAAGTACGGGCAGGTTTAGTCGGGCTTTTTAGGCATGATTGATATGGATTTGCGGTCACAGGCAAGCGTGCCCTGCTCATTTTGGTAGAAATCACAGCCGTTATCCAGCTCTTTTTTTAAGCCCGCTCTTGCACGGTGGAGTCTTATTTTTACATTTTCAAGGGAGATCTGAAGAATATCGGCAATTTCTTTATTTTTAAATCCCTCGATTTCGCTCAGTATTAAAACCGCTCTATGATCGGGCGAGAGTTTATCGATATATTCCCTTACGCACGCACTCATTTCCTTGCGTATAACATTTTGATCTATAGTTGTCTCTCTTTGACCGTTCCAGACATTTCTGGCTTCAGCATCAGCATTTTTTTCAAACGGGGTATGTTCTGCTGCATATTTAAGTGAAGGGGATCTCAATCGGTCAAAAGCGGCGTTGGTTGCAATCCGATATAACCAGGTGGAAAACTTTGATTCGCCTTTAAACGTTTTCAGATTGCGGCTTACCTTTTCGAAAACTTCCTGGGTAATGTCCTCAGCCTCTTGCGGTCCCATCATGCGGGAAAGATAATTCAGAATTTTCGGCTGAAACTTAACATACACTTCACTGAAATCAGATGCGCTACTCATAGCCACCACATTAATTTATTATTTCTGTTTTGATACTTCCATTTTGAAACTTGCTAGTTGACTAAAATTTTTTACGAAAATTATGGAAAGCCATCACAGCAACCCCGAATCTATTATCATGCTCTATTGAATTCATTTTATTCTCAGAATCACCTGAACTTTAAGCATCACTTCTCTGTATCCAAGAAACTCAACTCCAGTATCCCACATTGTCATCAACCTGTGATTGAGAATATTATAACATTGCCAATTTTACAGATATCAAACGGATATCACAAGAATTTGAGCAATCTGATAGTTGGACTTTGTTGGAGATATCGCGGGTTTTAATTAATCTTTCCAAAAAATTTGGAGTCTACAATAGTTTTCTGAATACGCTCCTGCGTTTTCTAGGGAATGTTTCCCAATTGTTTAGACAAAATCTGAGTTCTTACAGTCTTTTTCTTGCTACTTGGCCTTTACGATCAACCCTTTTTCTGCGGTCTTTACCCGATCTTCTCTCTGGAGAATAATGCATATGTCTATATTTCCGCCTATCAGATTCTGAACGGGTTCCGCCATGATCTGTCAATTTTGACTTCTTTGTTACATATCTCTGTTCTTTGCTAAGCGTACCAATAATACCTTCCAACTTGTTTCTGAATTTTTGGGTAAGTTTTAGATTTTTTGGCAAAACATAACCACAGTATTGGCATCTTTGTGTTCCTTTCAGCGGCAATTTACATCTTGGGCATTTATTTGTTATTGCAAATTTCATTTTGCAAAGCAAAAAATCTTTTTTAATTGATGGGTTTCAAAAATTAGTCCGTTTCAACCAAACAGATACTTGACCACTCGCTTACTCTTATAAAGTTCTTTCGTCTTTCGTATTGTTGCCTTCGCTCTTTACCACTTCTTCTTTCCTTGCCACCATTTTGAAAATAATCTGCGTCATAAACCTGCCGTCTATCTTCGCCAGAGCGACGATCAATATAAGGATCACTTATTCTTGCATCTTTTAAAATCTTTTCATATTCCATTTCGAGTGACCTCAACCTTTATTTTATAAGCGATTTACCGAAAATTGAAATATAAAAAATTTACCTTTGAATTTTCATATGAATGGTTAAGTAATGAGTAGTTACGTTAAGTGCCTTTAAGTCTTCTAGTGCAATTACCTTAAAGCGAATCCCTCCGTCCATACTCTTTTCAATTGCAAATTCCAATTTGAACGTAAATCCTTCCATTTGAAAACTTGGAGGGCTATTGTAGGCTCTTCTCAATGAGGCTTTAACTTTTTTTATAGGTTCAACCAAGCCAAGAGATATTTCTTGAGAGAAGCCAGACGCCCCGGTTGGCTGAAATGAAAAGCTTAGATTATGGAGGGATTTGGAAACTAATGTTTCATTTCTGACTTCATCGCCATAACCAACGATCTTTACAGCTAATGCTCCCTTTTCCGTTTCGGTTGAAACAACATTTAGAGAGACATCAACATTATCTATTTTGAAATTGGGGCTTCCTAATTCAGATATATTTGCTGTTTTGATTTCATTTTTAATTGCAGTTATTATTGCTTCGATTTCAAACTCGGTTGAGTGTGCTACACCGATACGTGATACATTAATGATTAAGAAAAAATATATAGAAAAATATATTACCTTTACAGCCTTTTGTTTAATCATTTTGATATTTAACCTTTTTTCTTCGTCTATCTGCAATTCCACTAGGCCTATCATTCATTGGATATGTATCCAGTTTACGTATAACTTAAGGACCAGAACACCTTTCAGAAAATGAGGCATCCGAAAAAATGCTTGAGGCCCATCAGCGTTATTGTTTAATTTCTCGTTCAATTCTCATATTTTTTTCGTAATATTTTAAAATTAAACACAATATTAGGCAAAATATTCTGTCCCTTTTTACCCATAATATGCAAAAATCATGCAAAATTAATGGGTTAGAGCGTTTTTTAGAACATGGCAATAATTACAAACAATTAGCCGATACGTCTAAAAGGCCAGTAAACTAAATTGTGAAAAAAAGTATCGAAAATTTATATAAAAAATTTCATAATTTTAATTAATTTAGTTGGATGTGAGTTTTTGAAGGAACAAAAAAGATTGGTTAAATCAATGATAACTTACCGGGAATCAAATACCAGCCAATTACTGATATATTGAGATAATCCAAACTTTGGCAATTTTACAGATACCAAATGAGTATCGCAGGATTACCGGTATGAAGTCGCTTTGCGATAACAAATTTAGTTGCATTCAAACTGGATGAGATGGCTTATTCTTCCTGGTTGATAAATTTGCTGCGCTCGATGTGCTTATTTGCTTCGGCTTCGCACTGCCATGCTTATCCTTCTTCCAGAGCCCGGACCTCGTTGGTGCGGATGCGCAGGCGCTCGCTGATTTCAAGAGCAATGTTACGGATCAGTTTGACGGCTATTGACGGGGACTCTTCCTGCAAAAGGCTGAAATCATCCGGTGACAGTACGTAAGTCTCAGAGTCCTCTTCCGCCCGGACATCAGCAGATCGCGGGCTACCGTCTAAAAACGCCAACTCTCCGAAGGTCACCCCGGCACTGTAAGTGATCAGCCGTTTGCTACGATCGCTTTGCGGAAGGTGTATGCGGACTGCGACCAATCCTTTGACCAGCAGGAACAAACGCCGATCGGTATCGCTTTCTTTGACAATCGTGTCGCCTTTGCCGAACGTTGCGGTTGTCAATTTCCGGGCCAGCGTGTCAATTTCTTGCGCTGTAAAATTCCTGAGAATGTCCATTTGCGCCAGTTGGACTTTGCCCGAGGCGCCGGCCAGATCGATTGATTGCGTAAGCACGTTATCTTCAGCCCATTCGAGGGCGGCATCGGTATCCGGGAAAAACGAATCTTCACCCAGGGCTTTATAGGCACCCATGGCCTTGAGAAAATCAGACAATGAGCGGTTGGCACTCAAATAGCTGATCAGCAGGAATTTACCGGAGGCCGATACTTTTTTACTGATCTGTCCCAGGATTTTGGCACCGGTGCTGTCAATCTCATCGACACGCTTCATATCCAGAATGCAATAGGCATAATCATCGAGCGCACTCTCAATTTCACGGGCCAGATTATCGGCCGAGCCGAAAAATAACGGTCCGCGCAGTTCATAAACGATGATGTCTTTGCCGCGTTCTTCGAGCAGCTGGTTATTTTTAATGCTGCGAACTTTTTTCGAACGAATTTGATCGCCGGAATATGTGCGCTTAACAATGGATTTGCCCATTCTGGCGACAAACAAACCAGAGGCGATGGCAATACCGATCAAAACGGCAACAATTAGATTCACGCAAACCGTGATGATCACCACGACCATAGTTACAGCCAGGTTGGCGATAATTCGTTTGCGCTGCTTGCCGGCCCGCGACAGATTGCGGAACAGATCCAGGGTCCAGCGGTCGAACAATCCAATGCCCACCGAAATGATGATGCCGCCAATCACCGTCAACGGAATTTTCCCGATTACGGGGCCCAGGGTAATTACGATCACCAGGATTAACAGCCCGCAAAGCAGGCTCGACAGGCGCGTGCGCCCGCCGGCCCTGTAATTGGCCATGTTATGCAGCTCTGATCCGGCCGAGGGAAGGGCGGAAAAGACGGCGTTCAACATATTGCCAGCACCCTGGCCGATGAGCTCTTTGTTGCTGTTATGGCGCGTACCGGCAATATTATCGGCTGCCAGAGAGCTGAGCAAAGATTCAAGCGCGCCGATAGAGCCCAGCACAAATCCGGTTAGCAGAATACGGGGAAACAAATCGGCCAGATTGATGTTCCACAATATTTTGGAAATCTTGGGCAGGATGTCAGGAAGCGGCCAATGAAAAGAAAAATTTCCGATTACGGGCCCCAGGTCGGCGGCGCCCGTGATTTTTTTAAGGGCGTAAAACAAAGCAGTGCCTACAACCAGCCCGACAAGCGAGGCCGGGACGACTCTAATAAAACGCCGGGCGCAAAAGATCACGCTGATGGTTGTCAGCCCCACCATCAGCGTCAGGGGTTGTACCACGGTGGGGGTGTAAAAAATATCAAACACAGAGACATGACTGCGGGCACCCACCAGTGGCCCCAGCTGTTCGAGGATCAGAATTACGGCAATCCCATTCATAAACCCCGAAACAACCGGGTAGGGGACGTATTTGATCAAATTGCCCAGCCGCAAGACGCCGAACAGCAATTGGATAATGCCGCCGGTTAAAACACACAACGACGCCAGGCCAACAATCAGAATATTTCTGGAAGCCGGGTCCGGAACATGCAGGTTCATGGTCAGCGGAAGGACAAAAGCGGCCAATATAAGGGACAAGGGCGCCTTGGGGGCTGTGATCTGAATTTGCGTGCCGCCCAGCAGTGAAGCGCAAATGCCGCCTAAAAGGCAGGCGAAAATTCCCAGCAAGGCGGCAAAGGGGAGAAATTCAGGGCCCAGGGGGCCATAAACGATTATGCCGTAACCAATGGAAAGCGGGATGGAGATGATGGCCGCCGAGACAGCGCCGGAAAAATCCCCCTTGATATTTGCAAGGTGCGCCTTCAGATCCATGCCTACATCTCCCGCATCAGGTTGCCCTCACAAAGATAGATCGATGATTTTTAAAGATGGACATCAGAGCCTCTTTTCCTGCCTTATACAGTCATTGATCACTTTCTGGACTTCTTCAGGCCTCAAACGGCTGCCGGTTTTGCGCGGTGAGCCGCCGATGATCGCACTGCCGCCCCAACAATTTTCCTGTGAAAAAAGGCCCTCGACTTTGTTGAGCGCATCGTAAATACGCTCGACAGGAAACATGACAAATGGTGACATTTTGCCGATGGTATAAGCGTATCGATCTTTTCTGCTTTCGACCAGGGCGACATACGCCCTTATTTTTTGAGAGAACAATTTCGTGCGCGCGTACGGCCCTTCCTCATAAATCATCTGCCAACCGGGCCCACCGCCAATTTTCTCGTAGCGGGTGTCCAATTCGATTTTTCGGGCGCGCCCCTCGATGGCCGCATCAATTCGATCGCACACTGCGTGCAGGACCTCCTGCATTGCCTTTTTCGACATGCCGTAGATGCTGCCATCGGCGCGTGCCCGGGTGTACGGTTCATACACCCAGGCCTGGCGGTGAATCTGGGGATTTTCGGGATGGACCGGGTAGGCCCCGGCGGAGGCGTCCAGGATATCTTCAAATAAAATCATTTGAACCAAAAGATTATCAAATCTGAGGCCCTCCAGTTTTCCGGAATTTTTGAGCAGCCAGCAGGACAGGCAAGCATCCTGATCCACATCATTGATGTAGACGCGCGCATGAGGGCGCCCGCTTTTTTGGAAGGTATCCAACAATCCCAGGCGAATGTAATAATAGACCTGGGCGCAGGTGCTGCGGGTGGCAATGCGGGCCACACCTTCATGGTGATTGAAATTGGCATATGGGCCCCGAATTAAAAACCGAGGCGGTCCTTTAACATAGCCATCGAGCGCAATCGAAAAACGTGGCTTGGTCTGAATGAAATCCTCCCATTTGATAACCACGCGCGGTTCTAAATAAACGCGTATCATGGCACGACCCCGTTTGAGTCTGAGGTTGCTGCGATCAGTTTTTAAGCTAAACAGGGAAAAATAGGGGAGACACGGCAACGTCTGGTATATCCATAACGGTTTAGGCTCTGTAGATCAAGCCTTGTCTGCTAGAAGGTTCGGAGTTCAAAGGTTCAGAGGTTCTGGGTTGTTCGAAAATGGATTGCAAATTGGGAAATCTGATTTTATTAACCACAGATTCTCGCAGACGAGCGCAGACGATTTGATTTAAATTAGCCACAGACCCACACGGACACACACAAACCTTTTGGCCGAGCGACCCGCCTTCGCCTGAAAGGCTTCGGCGTGGCAAGCCCTGCTCGGCCAAAAACTGTCATCGCTTCGCGATACAGTTCATTCCTATAACCACTCATCCAGTTAACTTAATTACCAATCAACTAATTAAACCGTAAAGGGAGGGGGACGCCCATACAAAAGGATTCAGAGGTTCTGGGTTAATCAAAAGCAGGCTCAAGGCGTCAGGCACAAGGCTCAAGGCCAAGGAATTCTAACGGATTTCATTTGCCAAATAGAAATGATTCTATGAGCTTTGAGTTAAAAACTAGCACTGAAGTCTTTGCGGGCAAAGCGGGGTACTATTGGCACAGGTTTATTTCAGTTGGTTGTAAAATTGGATAGATTTGAGTTCGGGATAGTCGGCGGTGGAGACGAGGTGGTTGAGGATTTACCGGCTTTTATCAAACACAGATCCGGCTTCGCTCTGGTGAGCTGCGCCGGGACAAGACGCCGTGACAAGTCACCGCGACCGGAAGGGTTGTGGGATCGACAGGCGCGCAGCAGAGCTGCATTCCAGCCTCTTTAATCAGACTGCGCCATTAGCTGCGCAAACAGGGGCGTGTCGATTGTTGCTCAGAAGGGTTTATAACGATCGGTGCTCCGGTTAAGGTTCTGCTGTTAGCGCCATGCATCAATTAACTCTCGATGAAAAAAGATGAGTTTCCATTCACCATCTTTTTTTATCCAGGTGGAAGACCATCGTATTTTGGCCGATACAATAGGGTACTCTTTGTGTTTTCGGCTGATATTGACGCTACCCGAGGCTACGCCGGTGTTGCCAAATACATCGGCTTGCAGAGTCAACATTTGGACATTGTAATATTCGTACTGAGACAAAATTTCTTTCATCCCTTTTTTAGTGCGTTGCCTATCAATGGTTTTATTGTTGACCAGGTACTTGCTATAGGAGTCAAGGCCAATGGCTTCTGCCTCAATATCGACAAGCGTATCGACATCCCAATGGTTATAGGAACTGGTGTATCTCTCAACTGCTGTCATAAATTCCATTAATTCATCTGCGCTTGCATTTGGAGGGCTCAAGACCAGTGATAGTAACACCAAAAGAATAAATGAAATGAATACAAGTCGTCTCATAAATTCCTCCTTTTGTTGCGGTTATTTAATCATAAACCTCGGCATGGTTAGCTATCGGGACCATTCCAGTGCAAAAGGAAAAAAATAAGGTTTAACAGACACGCAAAAGCAGTGCTGTATCTCCAATCATGGATTTTCAGACATGATCCAGCCATTGACTGTGCTGGATACAATGCCTTTGGTCCAATCGTGCGCTTGCTGATGAGCGCTGCGAAAATTAGATAATTGCACTCAGACAGTCTTGATATAGCGATAGATGGCATATTCAGTTGTGACTCCCGGAATTGAATCGATGCTGGATTGAATTTTTTTTCTGTCCTCGGTTTCAAACCAGGTCTGCCAATCCTCCACCGAAAACCAGGTGCTGATCGTTGCGATCTCGTCTTTATCATCGATAGATTTCAAGTATTCACCTGAAATGTAGCCGGGCTGCTGTGGAACAAGGCGTCTGATGTCCTTAATACAACGGAAAAGCTCTTTTTCCCTTTTCTTGTCTCTGGGGAAATTGCGTTTGATTAAAACTTTAATCGGCATAGCGGCCCTCCCTGGTTAATCTGTTTGCAGGCCCAATCCATAGTATTCATACTCGGCCTCACCGACATAGTAATCCCTGAATTCATCCACATAGGCCTTGCGTTCGTCGCTGTTTTTCCAGGCTTCCCAGGATTCGATATCCTCCCACATCGACACCACCACGATTTGACCTTTATCATTAAGATTTCGCAGATTTTCTGATGTGATATAGCCGGGCTGCTTCATGGCCCCGGTGCGGGTGTTGATTAAAAACCGGGATGCCGCCTTCATGTTGTCTTCCTTAAATTTGCGTTTGATTAAGATTTTGACTGCCATAAGGGTACCCTCCTTTCTAAGTAGAAATTATACAAATTTATTACTCAGGCCTGTTTTAGAAAGATCTTTAGTGGCAGAAGTGGCTTCCGAAATTTTTCAGCAGACGATGGAAAAGTGTTTTCGCGACTCGCTGTTCGAAGTGACAATACGGTGTAATTGAAGGGAATCCGGCTCAGGCCCGATATTGATTAAATAGAAAAGAGGCGCTTAAAAGTCAAGAGAAAAGGTTCTGGGTTTCCTCCCTCTTTGAAAATACGGGGCACAGGAGGGAGGATCAGCAAAGGTTCAGAGATTAAAGAATCAATGGCCCCTAACTGGCTTCAATTATGAATAATTTAATTATTTGAGCAGGTTGAGATGCCCGGTGCGGACCGAGTCAACGACCAGTTTGCCGGTGAGCTTTAATTTTTTCAGGCGGCCATTTTTAGCGGCCATGAGGATTTCGCGAAGTTCCTCCAGCGTTTGCGGCGGTTTGAGCTCGACCGGCTTTTTGACAAGAGTGATCGATTCGGTCGGACAGCCGGGAACACAGACACCGCAACCCAAGCAGCGGTTCCGATCCACCATCGCCGGCTGTTTTTTGGCGGGAACGCGCACAGCATTAACCTGACAGCATTGCTCGCAGGCACCGCATCCCACACAGGTTTCCTGATCCACAGCGGCATAAAAGTTAGAGGCCCAATAATCCAGTGGTTTGGGCAGCGCTTTATGGACCCTTAACATCCCGCAGCAACAACCGCAGCACGAGCAGATGAATTCAGCCTTGCCCGTGTTGGACGGCTGAAGCACCAGGCCCTGTTTTTGATTTTCCTCGATGAGCGCCAGCGCCTCCTGCACGTTAAGCTCTCTACCCATATTGTTTGCCAGGGCCATGCGGGCCATATTACCGACGGCCAGACAGGTTTCTTTACGCTCCGTTACCTTGCACGTTTTGCCTTCCATTGATTTTTTCTTGCGGCAAATGCACTCGAAGACGGCAAAGGGCGGTGCGGCCTGCTTTAACAGGGTCGCAACTTCATCAAAGGTGCTGACATTGTGCTGCGGGTGGATGCTCTTTGCGATGGGGATGGTGCGCATCTGCGGCAGTTTCGTACTTAAAAACGCCAGGCCAAATTTTTTATCCGACGTATATTCATTGAAGTCTTTGACAAATTCAGGGGTCAGGCGGTCGAGTTGATATTCATACATCCCCACCACCAGGGGTGCATTGCAATACAGCATTTTGCCATTATTACTTTTGGACTCGATGCCCCCCTTTTTCTGAATGCCTTGAAGGATTTTGGCCAGATCCTCCGGCGAGTCTACCAGGCCACCGGCTCGGCTGAAAATCGTTTTGAGTGTTTCATATTTGTAGCTTAAACAACAGGCAATCGCCGCCTCTTCAGGTGTAAATATGTGCTTTAGAATTTTTATCTCAACGCCGGACCGGGTGGCCGGAAAACCGACGGTTTGGTCGTTTAAATGCTGCTGCAGTCTGACATAAACCTGATCGTTTTGATCCACCGCGCACCTCCGCTTTAGATTGAGCATTTTTTGATTTGAAAACGCGTATTAAACCCCATTAACGGCCAGTTGGTCAAGGTTTCTTTTTAAGGAGGGTTCAAGGTTCAGGGTTCAAAGGTTCAGGGCTGGTTCTCAACTCCAAGATGAAAGATCAGCAGCTTGAAAGCCATTAAGGGCGAAAGCATGGTGTGGTAACAAAGGGACACGAATATACACAGATGTACACAGATAAAAAATCATTTTACAAACAAATTGAATGAGATCTGTGATTATCCCACGCCCGCCATCGCGAGCCGCTTAGGCGAGGCGGGCGGGTGCGAAAATCTGTGTCCTAAAAATGTTCATACCTCAAAAGGCTAAGCAGAACAAAGACCCCGTTTCCGTTCTGGTGTAGTTCACTGAGACAAGAAATGCGGCAAGCAGGTTTCGGGTTGCGTGTTGCAAGCGACAAGTGATATGCCTTGGGTAACAGCTTTGGCTAAGTCAACCTATGATGTGGCCTTTTTATCACGACGATAGGTTGCGGGGAGGTGATTTAGCGGAGATATCAGCATGTGGCGCATACTTGACAGCGTATCCTATCCGGTTTTGATTTTTATTGCAGCCTTTTTGCTGCTGGCGCCTTTTAGTCTCATGCCGCACGTGGTCGAAAAAATCATCATGCTCAAAAACGGCAACCTGACCGGGGCGGTCGATATATTCGATCTGTGCTTTCATCTGGCACCCACCGTTTTGCTGGCCGCAAAATTTTTCAGAGATCGAAATCAAAAATAAATTCAATTCATCGTTATCCCTAAATTCGGTCGGTTAAAAGTGCCAGCTGCGCGCAAGTCCTCCTCAAAAATTGGCGGGCGAGCTGGCGCGCTTGGCCCAGGACGACCCCCAGCGGCTGCTCAAACACCGCGTGCAGGTTGACCTGCTGGACAAGATGCGGCGGATATATAGTGTGGCCGAGCGTATGGCGATTTCGGTGCTGCCGCG
>CAZJHF010000035.1:14406-16058 GCA_964545505.1 uncultured Desulfobacterales bacterium
GGCTATTGGGTATGGGTCGTGCTGAAAAAAGGGATTAAAAGAGCAGTCGTAAATTTAAGGCAGGAACTTATACTTCAGGCGAGCCTTTTGCTTATTCCAAAATCAAGAATCCAAATTCTAAAATAATCACTACTCACCCAGATAGGCTTCGCGGACCATTTCATTTTTTTCCAGGTTTTCGGCCGTGTCGCTGAGAACAACCGATCCCGATTGCAGCACATAGCCCCGGCTGGCCACCTGCAAAGCAATACGCGCGTTTTGTTCGACCAGCAGGATGGTTGTTCCCGCATCGTGCAGCTGGCGAATGGTCTCAAAGATGTCGTCCACCAGCACCGGTGCCAGTCCCATGGAGGGTTCGTCCAGCAGCAGCATTTTCGGTTCGGTCATCAGTGCGCGGCCCATGGCCAGCATCTGCTGCTCGCCGCCGCTGAGGGTGCCGGCCACCTGTTTGCTGCGCTCCTTGAGGCGTGGAAAGAGCTGCAGCACACGGTCCAGGTTTTCTTTGTTTTTTTGAGTGTCCTTGCTGATGAAGGCGCCCATGTCCAGATTTTCCATAACCGTCAGGGTTCCGAAAATACGACGGCCCTCGGGCACCTGGACCACACCTTTTTCAACAATTTTGTGGGCCCGCAGCCGGGTCAGATCCTCACCGTTCAAGCGAATCGATCCTTTACGAGGTTTTAACAGGCCGCTGGTGGTTTTGAGCATGGTGCTTTTACCCGCACCGTTGGCGCCGATGATTGTCACAATCTCGCCTTCTTCGACGTTTACCGACACATCCTTGAGCGCGTGGATGTGTCCGTAATAGGTGTGGAGTCCTTCAACTTCAAGCATTGCCATGATAAAATTCCTCCTGAAGTTTCAACTAAGCGGCTGCGTCTGCAGCGCTGGCGCCTGTGCCTAAATAGGCCTCGATTACTTTCGGGTTCTTTTGGATTTCAGCGGGCGTGCCTTCGGCGATTTTTTCACCATAATCCAATACGGTAACCGTCTCGGAAATGCTCATGACCACTTTCATTTGGTGTTCGATTAAAATGATGGTGATTCCCAGCTCATCGCGCAGATGCTGAATGAAGTCCATCATCTCCTGGGTCTCCTTGGGATTCATCCCGGCGGCAGGCTCATCCAGCAACAAAATTTTGGGATCGGTGGCCAGGGCGCGGGCAATTTCCAGCCGGCGCTGTTCACCGTATGGTAAATTTTTAGCCAGCAGCTCGCCTTTGCCGGTGAGATTGACAAAGCGCAGCAGGCGGCTGCTTTCTTCATCGGCCTTTTGTTCCTCTTTACGGGTACCGGGGGTTCCCAGGACGATTCCGGCAAAACGTGCCTTGAGGTGCGTATGCAGGCCGATCAGAATATTTTCCATGGCCGTCAGGGCGGGAAACAGGCGAATATTCTGATAGGTCCGTGCAACCCCCAGACGCACAATCTGATCCGGCAGCAATCCCACCAGGGTGTGGCCGGCCAGATCGATTTCGCCAAATTCGGGCTTGTAAAAACCGGTGATGCAATTAAACAAAGTGGTTTTACCGGCACCGTTGGGCCCGATGACGCTGTGGATGCTGCTCTCTTTGACTTCCATGTCCAGATTGTCAATGGCAACCAGACCGCCAAATTGCTTGGTGAGTCTTTTTGTTGTCAAAATTGCCATG
>CAZJHF010000036.1:0-11236 GCA_964545505.1 uncultured Desulfobacterales bacterium
TCAAATCAATAGGATTTAGTCAAGCATAATTAGGGTTTCCAGCAACAGGTGATATATTGAGAAACCTCCAAGTTTGGTTGAATCTGAGGTATGTTGATGAAATCACAAAAATGAAAACATAGCTTTACATTCCCCCTATTTTCGCAGCTTTTCAAATATGTTTTGATAAAAATATTGCAGAAAAAATGTCCCCTGCAGGCTAAAATTAACGAATCAATAGCCCAAAATCTTATAGCTATATACATTTTTATGGATGCTTTTAGTAGCGTCCACGCTTTTTGGGCTTCCGCCAGCGGGACCGTCCCATGGTCTCGATGTAATTGACCGCCTGTAAAATCGCGTTCAGGCTGAAAATCGGCAGCTGTTGATCGGTTAGCTGATACTGCCCCAGGAATCTTTTGGCAACGCTTGCCAGTCCCTTACGCTGGCAGATTAAACAGGCGACGGACTCGGCTTCAAGCTCTTCTTGGATTGCGCTGAGATGATGCCGCTCAGACCACCAGGCGTTTTTGTCGATTCCCAGATGACCGCATAAGATATGAGCGAGCTCGAGGGCCAGCCTGGCGAATTTTGTCTCTGTCGTGTCGGCCGGGTCGAGCATTATCAGGTAACCGGCGTCTTTGGCCAGTTTTAAATGTGCGTATTTTTTCCTGATAGACGGTGTCATGCGCAGCGCCGTATCGTTGTGACGATCATCTGATACCACCTCACGTACCTCAATGCCGTGCAGCGTGCAGTTGTGAATGGTGTTTTCATACATCCTGGCGGGCAGCCTTTTCGGGGTCGGATAAGATATCAACTGCGCGGCAATAACCGGGTCACCTTCAGTATCCTTCAGATCGTATACAAAACGTACCGGGCCCATTGGCGCCAGGATCAGCAGCGGCCGGGCATCAAGCTTGATGCGCCGGCCAAACTTGCGTGCCCAGGTGCGGGCCGTTGCCACATGGGACAGCGCCGGGTTCTGGGTAAACAGCAAAAAACCATTGAAAGCCGAATACTGCGGCAGGCGGGCAATAAAATTGAGAACCTGCAAATATTCACGGCAGCCGCGGTAGCGGTTGTCGGCAACAAACATTTCATCGATCGCATTGGCTGCGGTGGCCGGATCAGCCCATGGGTTAGCTGGGCTGTCATTGAGCGCTGCGGCGTCACCTTTTGAAAATAGGCCTAACTGCTGTGACATGCTCTCCATCCTTTATGGTATTTTCGAAAATTTTGCCCTTCCTTTTGATCGTTTTCATGCAAGACGCACTCTGGCGCAGGACCTGCGGACAAACTCAATCCGCCAGCATCGCACGCATTTCCGCAAACCGGGTCTTTTCCCCGGCGTCCACCTTCGGATAGGCTAGATTTAATTTTTCAAGACGTTGAACAATAATATCGGCGACGCACATACGCATAAACGGTTTGTTATCGGCGGGTATGGCATACCAGGGTGCCCACGGGTGCGAGGTGGCATTGATGGCTGCTTCGTATGCGGCCATGTAATCCGACCAGAACTTGCGTTCATTGACATCACCGGCGGAAAATTTCCAGTTTTTGCTGGGCTCGTCAATGCGCGCCAGAAATCGCCGACGTTGCTCTTCAAGGGAAACATTCAGCCAGAATTTTAAAATAACGGTCCCGTTGTGCGCCAGATGCTTTTCGTGGTCGCAAATAGACTGATAGCGTTGTTGCCAGATGTTTTTAAGGTCGGTATTTTCGGGAAGCTTCTGGGCTTCGAGATATTCCGGGTGGACCTTAACCACCAGAACCTCTTCGTAATAACTGCGATTAAAAATACCAATCCGGCCGCGCTCGGGCAGGCGCGTGGCCGTACGCCATAAAAAATCGTGGTCCAGCTCTTCGGGCGACGGCTGTTTGAATGAAAATACCTGACACCCGGCCGGATTGATTCCGCTCATTACGGCACGAATGGTGCCGTCCTTGCCGGCGGCATCCATAGCCTGGAAGATCAGCAGGACAGCATAGCGGTCATGCGCATACAGCATGCGCTGTAAATCGGCGATTGCGTCGATGCGTTTTGCAAGGCGCTTCTTGCATTTTTTTTTGTCCGCAGCATCTTTTGGCGGCGTGGTCACTGCTTTTTTGACACGAAATTTATCATCATCTTTAACCAGATATGGACTGGCCACCGCTGTGAACATGTGCCCTCCTTGACGGTTACAGGTTACCCATAACTTCCATCAAAAAGCCCCGTTTCTCGGATTGAGATAGGGGCTTTGATGTCTTGCCATGGCGACCTCTGGGTTCAGGGTGAGTAGGCTGAGTTGTCATTTCGCTTTTAACACAGGGGCTTTTGCCAAGTCAACAACCGGGTCCCGGATGCACATCAACGTTTATTCTGTTTGCCATGTGCTCAAGTTTTACGGGCTTTAAGCCGATATTTTTATCAGGCAGCAGTTCGGTATTCTGTTTTTCGGGGGGTTATCGATGGGCAGCACATCATTTTGTAGTGGCATCAAATCGAGTATGAATTCGGAACAAAACGAGAGTTTGTACGCGCAACAGGTCAAAAAAAAGCTAACAGCGATTCTGGATTTGATGGATGAGATGCAACGCCGGGTGCTGCAGATGAGATTGGGTTTGGTCGGCGGTCACGAGATGACCGTCGACGAGGTGGCGGTCGCCCTGGGCCAGAGTCCGCAACAGGTCCGGACATGGGAGGAAGAAGCCCTGCACATCATGCATCTTCCCGAACTCGCCCGCAGTGAGAAAAACCCCTAATATTGTTGCGTTTTACGTGTGTCCTGGGGTCTTTCGCACAAAGACCCATTCTGTGTTTGAAGAGAGTTTTGCCTGAAACCGGTAACCATCCAGATTAAAAGACTTCAGATCTTCAGGCTGCTTTATCCGCTTGCGAATAATAAAGTCACCCATCCGGCCTCTGGCCTTTTTAGCATAGATCGCCACCACCCGGTAGCCGGAATCCTGCTGTTCCTTAAAAATTGGAGTGATGACGGTGGCCTTCAATCGATTCACTTTGACAGCCTTAAAATATTCAAGAGAAGCCAGATTTACAAGAATCCCGGACTTTTCCCGTTGGAGCAGGTCGCCCAGCGACTTATGGATTTTATCCCCCCAGAATTCATACAGATTTTTGGTGCTGCCGACCGTTAGTTTGGTGGCCATCTCCAGGCGATAGGGCTGAATCAGGTCCAGCGGGCGCAGAATTCCAAACAGGCCTGACAGAATTCGAAGATGCTGCTGGGCAAAATCAAATGCGTCAACCGTGTACGTGTCGGTGTTCATGGCCTCGAAAACATCGCCTTTAAATGCCATCAGGGCCTGCTTGGCGTTGGCAGGATCGGGGCGCATTTGCCAGTTGCGATAGCGATCAACGTTTAAAACTGCCAATTTTTCACTGACCTTCATCAACTTTGCCAGCTCCGCTGCGGAAAGCTTGCGCAGCGCTTTTACCAAAGATGTGCATTCAGCTGAAAATTCCGGAATCGAGTGTTTGAATTTGGGAGCGGGCGGCTGCATATCCAGGGTTTTGGACGAATTCAATACCGCAATCATCTGTTACCGATTCTCCTATAAGGCCTTTTTGACGATTAGTTGCCGTCGAAATTTGCCTCTCATTCCATATCGAATTCTTTGACGTCAAACCAGTAGCCGGTTTTACCGATGTGATCCATCTCGAATTGAATCGTGCGGATGTGATTTTTTTCCATTTCAAGAAAGCGCGCAAACATCTGTTGAGCCTCGGCCGGCATTTCATCGACCATTTTCTGGTAAAAATCGGATGTTTTAATTTCCATTTTCAGCGCCCGGCTGAGCATCTGAGATTTGAGGCCGCGCGAATCTTTCTCCGCCAGGGATTTGATCCCGGCCGCATGCCGCTCGATTTCCGCCACGGACGGCAGGGTCGATTTTAATTTTTCAGCGCTGAGTTTTCCGGTACGCTGCCATTGTTCCAGTCGATCTTTCAGGTAATCAAGATGTCCCTGCTCGTCATTTCCCAGTGACTGGAAAAAATGCCGGCCCTTTTCACCATCTTCTGCTTCCGCTGCCGCAAAATAGATATCCCTGAGCTCGGATTCATATTCAATTGCCGTTTTAAGTGCCTGTTCAATTTGCATAATATCCCCGCTATTGATCTGTGAGTACAGAAAAAATGATCTATAAAACAGATTATGTTGTAATGTATACACCGAATTGTCCAGGTCAAGCGCTTTAAACGCCATCGCTTGCGCGAGCATCAAAGTTCACCATTGACGCTTGTGTTAAATCTCTTTATACTCGCCAATCGCCAAAAGCAGGGGTCCTTCTGGCAGCGTCATATTCGCAAAACCCATCGACAGGATTCAATAGTGAAATCAAAGTATTTTTACGGTTATCATATTGTGGCGGCCAGTTTTGTCATCCAGGCGGTGTGTATCGGGCCGCTGTTTACCTATGGCGTATTCTTTAAGCAGTTTCAGGCCGAACTGGGCTGGTCACGGACGATTATATCGGGCGCCTCATCGCTGGCCTTTTTCATAATGGGGGCCGGGGGAATCCTGGCCGGGAGATTAAACGACCGCATTGGCCCCCGGATTATCATGGTCGTTTCCGGCACTTCCTTAGGTCTCGGCTACCTGTTGATGGCTCACATGCAGGCACCGTGGCAGCTTTACTTTCTGTATGGCATCATGGTGGGCATCGGTTTCAGCACCCACGACGTTATTACCCTGTCCACGGTGGCGCGCTGGTTTGTAAAGCGCCGCGGGATGATGTCGGGTATTGTCAAAGTCGGCACAGGCGCCGGCCAGCTTGTGGTGCCGCTGATTGCGGCAGCATTGATTGCCGCCTATGGCTGGCGGCATGCCTATACGATCATTGGCGCAACCGCGCTGGTGATTCTGGTAGCAGCCGCGCTGGTATTGCTGCGCGATCCCCAGGCAAAGGGACAGCTGCCCGACGGCAATAGCACTGCCGCCGGCAGATCTATGCTGGCGGCCGCAGAGCACAGCGTTTCCTTAAAAAAGGCTGTCCGCACCGGGCCGTTCTGGATTCTGTGTATGGCAGAGTTTACCATCTTTTTTTGCCTGCTGACCATGATTGTGCACATCGTGCCGCACGCAACGGATCTGGGATTGCCACCGGGAATCGCTGCTGGTGTTCTGGCCACCATTGGCGGCGTTAGCATGCTGGGTCGCATTTCGATGGGCACGGCCAACGACAAAATTGGCGGCAAACGCTCGCTGACGATATGCTTTATCATTTTGCTGGGTGGTTTGTTCTGGCTGCAAATTGCAAGCAGCGCCTGGATGCTGTTTCTGTTCGCTGCAGTCTATGGCTTCAGTCACGGCGGCTTCTTTACGGTCATGTCGCTTATGGTGGCGGAGTTGTTTGGCACCGCTTCTCACGGACTGCTTTTCGGATTGGTCCTGTTTAGCGGCACGCTTGGCGGAACGATCGGCCCGGTCCTGGCAGGGCGCATGTTTGACGTCACCGGCAGCTACCAGGGCGTCTTTTGGTTATTGATCGGCCTGGCATTAAGCGGTCTGGTGGTGATCACATTGCTTAAGCCGCCAGAGTCAGACGGCAGCGCAACTTAGGAAGTTGCGCCTGTTTTGTGCCTGTTAACTTTTTTGCCCATCCGCTGTTACGTTCATTTCTCAATTCGCCTTCAAGATGTCGCATCAGCTGCTGAATGATTCTTACGATACGTTGAAAACATTCATAACCAATCGATTTTACTTAATATTAAAAAGTAAAAAAATGTCTTCAGTTTGAGCAAGATGGCATGGAAAATGCTTTAATCCATCCGGTTTGTCCGCTGCCCGCCGATAATTCGGTGGTATTGGGGCGGGGCTCTGCGGGGCACGAACAGGTCATCTGAAGTGAGGCACCGATGGAAAAGCGACAATATTCGCGCGTAAAAACATGCAATCTGATATCTTTTGTCGGTAGGCGCTCAAACGGCAAGATTTCAGAGCAAAACATGGGCAAAGCGTTAAATATAAGCCAGAGCGGAATTTTTCTTGAAACCACGAATCGGGTTTTATCAGAATCCATCTCGATGATGTCGGTTGATGCCGGCAACAACCTGATCGAGATCAAAGGGCAGGTCATTTACTCGATTGAACGCAGCAACGGCCTTTTTGGCGCCGGTATCCGCTTTCAGGGAACCCACCCCGAAAATGTTCAATTTGCCATGAAGCTCATCAAAGCGTTCATTGCCGGCAAATACAAATCTGTCCCGGCTGCAAATCTCCAATCGTCGGTTTAAATCCGGCCGCAGATCGCGTTTTTTTAGGGGGACGCCCATTAAATTATAAGTTTCTCATGCTTTCGGAGACAAACAACAGGCATCTCCGCATCCGGTGGTCATTTTTTCGGTTGGTATCACCTTTCTAAAAACGGCAGATGATTCCCAGGCTAAAGGCATGCGAAGTCCAGTTGGCTTCGTTAAGGCGTGTGAATCCGACGGTCCCATCGGAAAAGAATACGGTGTGCGTGCCGTCATCGGTTGACCAGTCCCGATAGTCATAATTGACGTTCAACAGCCAATTGGTAGTGAGAACGTAATTGAGGCCGACCCCCAGGACCCAGCCGTGGCCGTCGGCATCGTGTACAAAACTTCTGGGTTGTTGAAAATCGGATCTAAGATTCCAGTTAGCCTCGGCCTCATAATCGGCCCAATGATATTCGATACCCAGATAGGTTTCTATTCGTTGCGCAAACGATTGCACCTCTGTAGACTTAAAATGAAGATCCAGGCCGACCCAGGGTCCCTTCCATTCAGTTTCGTAAGTGCTGTTCAGACCCCCAAAGGGCCCCAGCGGGGGGATGGTCTGGTACCCGTTGGTCAGGGTTAAATTTTGTTCATGATACGAATAGCCCACCAGCGGAGTGATGGTCCAAGTTTCACGACCGCCAATTCTAAACGGATAGCCGATGCCAACGGATGCATCCAGCACGTCTCCATCGTCTGCGCTGTTATTCGAGCGCGAAAATTCAAAAGTACGATTGTCACCCGCATAGTCCGAATCCTGGACCTTGCCGTCATAAATCCAGCCGTACGATGCCAGGGCCCGAAAATAGAGAATGTTGGGAATCACCGTTTTGTTTTGAAATTTTAATTGAAAAATTTCAAGGTCATCCCAGTCGAGCTCCGATAAAACATTCGGGCGGGTTCCGTAAATATTCCCGGCGATATTCCAGTCCACTTCATCTCTTCGATAGCCGGCGCTGAGTTTAAATTCAGTTTCGAAAGGCCGCACCGACGCGTTCTCGCTGCCTGAGGTCAAATGCGTTTCAGCCAGCGTACTGGCATCTGCACTGGAATTCGCGAATGTGGTAAAAATAAAAAGGAGCGTAAAGATCGGGTAGAAAATAAAATAAATGGAAATGGTTTTTCGCATCTATTCAGTCTCCTTCCTCCCATCATATCAGATGTCGCCTTTTGTTTACAAGGATGGTTAAAGCAGATGATACAAAAACCGTTCCAATTTTTTTTAAAATAAAAACAGAACGTTAAAAAATATAATCTTCTAAAAAGAGGGTAAATCAAGCACAGATTTAACGATTTTGTCAATTAATTGACAGATGGTGAGCAAAAAAAGCGTGCGCTTAAACAAATAATCTTAAAAGTCTGCAGTGACCGGTTCTAAACTCAGAGCGACCCGCTATGTGCGTTAATCCAGCGCCAAATAGCCCACTGTACCTGCTTGGGTCATATGTCCAGCTGTTCATACGCTCGGCGCACCAATTGCTGCCCGTACTGTCTTTCAAGTCTGCGGATGATGAAGTGGCCGCGGGCCATATTTTGAAAATGATCGATAAAGATCGTATTGATCAAAGCGCCCCCGGCGGCGCCGATCAGCGGGATTGCCTGGGCGGCCACCTTTTCAGAAACGATCACCCCGAAGCGGGATGCCAGAACGGCAATCAGCCGCACGAGTACCGGAGCGCCTTCTTTGGCAATGCCTTTTTCCGCAATGTACTGGGCGGCTTCAGAAATTGTGCGTGCCAAAGTAGCGCGCACAAAAAAGTAACCGGTTTCGGTGCCATCATCGTTTTTGGCGGATCCGCCCAGGGCAAATACTTCCAAACAGGCCAGCTTCGTCTCCAGCTGGCTGACAGATTCGCCTTCGCTGCGCGCGATGTCGGCGATGGAGCGCAGCATGATGGTGGTGGTCACCGGCAGCTCAACCGCCAGTGCCGGAAGGCCCAGCGAGCCGCCACCAGCCCCGGTGGCCATGACAAGCAGCTTGTGGGTCTTATCCGAAGATGCCGATCTTTTCCTCGCATCCATGGTGGTAACGGCAAAACCCAGGGCTTTTTGAAGCGATTTTTCAGTGGCGGTTTGAACCAGATCTTTCCATTTAGCCGGCAGATAGCCAAAGCCCTTCTCGATCGGCGCTCCGATAACATTTGAAATCCTGGCCGCCAGGCTCGGGTTTTCAAGCAGTGTTTTGGCATATTTTAGATCTTTGTGATCCTCTGTTGATAAGCCCATGTTTACTCCTTTTAACCGCACCTCAGGATACCGATGGATTTCCTTTTTTGGAGCGTGTCCTTTTGCGGATGAAAAAGCCGGTTATGGCCAGCGTGAACGTGGTCATGCCACCGATAATTTTGCTGACCTGTTGGCTTTTCTTTTTTCCGGTGGCGCAGTAGGTCGCAAAATGCTCACAGTTGTTGAAGACAAGGGAATAGTCTTTTTGCGCCAGATGAGCACGTGCCACTTTCACCGTTTCAGCATGCGGCAGGCGTCGTTTATATGAACGCCTTTGCAGTTCTCCGTTATTGAGAAACGTCGCCATGTCGCTGATGATAACGGTCGGGTCCTGTTTTTCCCTGACGGCACCTTTAAAATGCAGAACCTGCCCATTGCCGGCGTATATACCGTGGTGAGAATAAAAATGGCGTTTGCGTTTCACATAAATATGATCCCCGGCAATCAGCTTTTTTGGCGACACCCGCATAGACGTAATCCTTTTTAATTTCATTAGATTGCGGTAAAATATAATGTATTCAGTGGTGAAAATCAAACTACAAAATCGATTTATGCGCAAACTGTGCTCCTGGATACACCATATGTAGTATAATTGATTTGACAATTCTCTATATATTGTTATATGATAAATAAAATCGAGTGGCTGCAGCAATTTGTTAATACAATCAATTAATAAATTTATAATGAGGACCCAAAAAATCTTATGAGCTACGTTTCCTGCCCCAAAACCAAAGCCAACAATAAAAAACACATCGCCGTTTGTAAGCAATGTTCGCATCGCAAACTGTGCTCGTCATACCTTAATTATCGTCAACCGGAATTGCCCTTGAAAAGGTAAAGGGGGTCATGATGACCGATGAGATGCTAGCCGAAGCGGAAGAAAAGCTCTTCAATGATCTTCGCGATGAGCCCTGCATCGTCTGCGGGGATCCTTACATGTATGTCCTGGGCAGTTACACACCGGAAGAGCCAGCCGGTGTTTCGAAATTGGAAAACAAAGCGCCAGTTCTTTACTACACGCTGTGCCAGAACTGCTTTAACAACGGCCGTATACCCACTGCCCGCATAGAGGCCGTTTACCGCTCTAAATTCGGCAAGGTCGCCGCCTGAAAAACGAAATACTGTTTTCACAATCAAAAATTGAAAACAGAAACCCCGCTTCTCGTCTCAAAAAGCGGGGTTTGTTGTCTTTTAAGCGTTGTGCCTGCGCGATGATTACTCTCTAACGCTATCAGGCGGGTTAAGGCCTCAATCAGGTTTGATCTGCTCCAAGAGCTCGCAGTCGCTAACAGGTCAGTTACGTTCCCCATTTAAAGAACCTTGCCAGCATGCGGTCCTGGATACGATCGGGAAACCAGGAGATCACTTTCTGGGCCCGTGCTTTCGGGCCCATGCGGTAGCGTGTTTTGGGCCGATGTGCCGTGAGGGCCTGGAGGACCGCCTTGAAGACGACTTCCGCTGACTGAGCTGTCTTTGCGACATCAGCAGCATGATTTTGCACAGCATCAATCAACGGGCCGTAAAGTTTTGTCAACTCTTCAGGAGCGCCGGCAATTGCTTCCTCTGCCTGAGATTTTGCCTTTGGCCAGATTTTGGTGTCGATAATACCGGGCTCCAGCAAAATAACCCTGATATTCCACGGCTTCAGCTCGCGGCGCAGCACATCAGAGACGGCTTCCATGGCGAATTTGGAAGCGCAATAAGGCCCCATCATAGGCGAGGCAAAAATTCCGGCGATCGATCCGATATTGATGATCCGCCCCTGGCTTTTGCGCAAAAGCGGAAGAAATGTCTGGCTCATAGCAATATGCCCGATCAGGTTAATTTCCATTTGATGGCGCAGCCGATCAATGCGCACAAACTCGAGCGGTCCACCCACAAAGATGCCGGCATTGTTGATAAGCCCGGCCAGCGGTCTGTCCCCCAGGGCCTGACGGACGGTTTCCCCTGCAGCTTTGATCTGGTTTTCATCGGCGATGTCGACCAAAACAGGCTGAAGGCGTTGCGAGGTTTTTCGGCGCAAAGATTCGCCGTCCTCGGCATTGCGGACGCCGGCAAATACATCATACCCGTGTTTATCCAGACCAACAGCACAGGCTTCGCCGATGCCCGATGACGAGCCGCTGATAAATACCGCCCCTGTGTTTGACATAGTGGTCCCTCCCTTACATCACAAGTTATAACACCAATAACCGCTTTATCGTTTCAAATTCAAGACAATAATCTGCTTAATCCAGAGCGCGACATCGATTGCATCCAGCTTTAATCGGTCGGACCTCCGTAAGGGCGGTACCTCCCAACGAATAACAGCAAACAAATATCATTTACGGACTCAGGAACCCGGCGTATTTACGGTAATTCAGATACCACCTGCCGGAATTCCGCTTCCGTGAATGCCGGCAGCGTTTCGGTACTGATCGCGCCGGCCGATCCGGTCGTCAGAACAACTTTAGCCGCGGTTTTAAGGTCCGGTGCATCCACAATGACCACCAAGTCATAACGGCCCATGGTCAGGAAAAAACCGTCAACGGTCACACCCATTGATTCGCATAACTGTTTGAATGCATCGAGTCGATTGGGACTTTCTTTAATATTTTCAATGCCTTTAGCCGTGTATTGTACAAGCGAAATAAATTTAGCCATCGGGGTTGCCTCCCTTCAAAAAACGGATTGGGGTTGAGTGCCAGGTCAGAATTCCAGACTCCCGGCAGGATACGATAACCCGCCGGGAGTGGCGAGTGCACATTTTTAAGGGGTGTTCCATCTGTTGTGACTTTCATC
>CAZJHF010000036.1:11336-13731 GCA_964545505.1 uncultured Desulfobacterales bacterium
GGCGCCAGCAGCACCTGGTCCGCAAATCTTGCGGCCAGAGAAGCTGCCAGGGCATCAACGGCCTCTTGATCACTGAATTCCACCATCAGTTCACCGTTTTCGCCCAGTATGAGTTTGCCGTGCGCCTCGACGGTCTTGAGGACTTCGGTCGGTTCCACCGTCCACCAGCCGCGGGCGCGCATGAGCAGTTCGGGCCCTTTGAGTCTGCGGGGCGTGACCAGGTCGATATTACGGAAGCGGGCGGCCCACCCGATTTGGGCCGGCGATTTTAAAACCGGGCTGACCGGATCATGATAGATGCGGCAGCGGCCGAACAGGCGGTATCGGATCATGCAAAAACCTCGCTGACCAGTTGCTCGATCTTCTCTTCGGCCGGCAGCATGCTGTCGGGGATGTCAATGCCTGCTGCGCCGATGACTTTTGCCAGACAATGGGCATAAACATGCGAGGCATCATTTTCATCCATGCTCACACCCATTTGACGCCCGAGGTGCCAGGCGCTCTCATATTTTAGCAGTGCAGTGTCAAGCCATCCCCGGATGCGCTGTTCATACGGAGAAATGGCCAGCTCCTGCAGGATTGCCCCCAGGGCGGACTCCATTCCGCTGAAGACCCTTCTCATCGCGCGAACATTAGGATCCAGTCCCCAATCATCTTTATCCATTTCGGCTTTTTTTCCTGACACCTGACACCTCATTTGAGATTTTAGACCACGTATTTCTTTTGCAGCTGTGCTTTGATTTCGCGCACCAGGCTGTTCATTTTCCAATCGATATTCAACCCCACTGAGCTCATGCCGCCGACCACAATGGAATAGGCGGCTTTTTCCTGAATGCCAAAGTCCTTGGCAATGTCAAAGATGATGCCGGCTTCCGGTTTGGCCAATTTCCCGTCGGCGATGGCAATATCGGCCAGCCGCGATAACACAAACGTTTTATGGCGGTCGTCGCCCTTCTCGGAAATTTCCTTGACGTTCGTACGGATTAAGTTGTCGATATTTTCGGTGTCCTGCATGATCTCATTAATGGCGTCGCCGGGCTCGTCGGCAAAATATTTATGCAATATTTGAATGATGATTTTGATTTCCTCGTCCATGATGACGGCTTCGGTCATAATGAGCTTGATGCCGGCAGCCGTGACCAATTTCATGGCAGCCAAATCCAGCGGGCGGCGCGGGTAGCGTTTAATCCAGTTTACCCACTGATCCGTTTGATCTTCAAGGGCCTTTAGTTCCTTTTCGGAGAAATCTGATTTTCCGCTGATGACCTGTTTGAAGATAGGCGATTCGGCAAACATCTGCATAACTTTCAACCGCAGCGGCATCAACGGATGGGAACGATAATTGACCTCCAGCGCTTCGGGGGTTTCTTTGAGCGCATCGATTTGTTGCAGCAAAGAATCCACGTCTAAATTCAGGTTTTTCCCGGTCAGGCCGTAAGCCGTTTTCAACATGGCCCGGGCGGCATTTTCAAAATCACCGCAGGCAAGCAGCCCGATGCGATCCGTGCTGATCTCACATTTTTTGCGCCATCTTAAAAAAATATTTTCGCCCATACTGGGCAGCAAAGTGACGCCCTGGCTGGTCGGGTTGGGGTTAATCAGATAGTTCATCCGGTTGTGCTCGAATAAAAAATGCCCGAGTTCGTGTCCGAGAATAAATTGAATTTCCAGATCCTCCAGCTCTTCTAAGGCTTCGGAGGTAATACCGATAATAAAAAAATTCTTCTCTTCAGCCGGTTGAACATAGGCAAAGGCGTTGATGCTGTTTGATTTCAGACAGAAGACTTCATATTCACCTTCCAGGCCCAGCTTTTGTTTGGTTTCGGTAACGATATTGAAGATGCGTGGCGAAATGGGTTGACTGAGCAAAAATGCGCCGTCTTTTAACAGTTGATTTCGAAAATTGGACTCTTCCAGTTTTTGTCGCTCCTCCGAGGTGGATATGATGCCTTCCAGGTTATAATCCCTGAACAGCAGGTCAACATCCTCCTTGTCCCCCCTGTACCTTATGCGGTGCAGATCCATACGGGTATCTCCTTGTCAAGGTTTGATATACCTATAAACGTTATGAACGCTCCCCAATTTATTGCCTATGGGTTATATTTTTTTTTAACGGAATGCAATAATTATCATCTACTGGAAATTCTGATTTTTTCTGCGGATACCCAATGCCGGTAAAGTATGGCAGAAATGATGGAAGACAAATGCAGTTGCCAGCCAGGAATGATTGAAAGAGGGGATCGTGCTAATTTAATTTCCGCAATTCGCAACTCATCGCCCGGAACCTCTGAGCCGCTTATTCTTTTTTTAAGTATTTAATCTGCGATAATCCCACGCCCGCCACCACGCCCGCCATGCGAGACGCAAGGCGAGGCGGGCGGGTGCGAGACCGCAA
>CAZJHF010000036.1:13831-16040 GCA_964545505.1 uncultured Desulfobacterales bacterium
CCACCACGCCCGCCATGCGAGACGCAAGGCGAGGCGGGCGGGTGCGAGACCGCAATCCCCAATTCGCAATCGAGTAACCCTGAACCCAACTTATTGATCTTCGATCGAGAACTGCAGCCGGGACGAACCGATTTGGATGATGTCGGAAACCGCCAGGAAAGTTGAGCCTTTAACAGGCTCATCATTGATTTTAGGTCGGGGCCGCCCACCGATGTAATTAAAGCAAAAGCCCTCAGGGGTTTTGTTGATGGTAGCTGCGGTTGGATCCATCAGCAGACCTTTGATTACGATGTCGGACGTGGGATCTGTTCCGATGGTCGTAATTTTCCGGGTCAGTTTTACCTGGCCGACGCCGCCGTCTAAATAATCAAGTGTGCCGACCGGCTCCTTGGCCTGGTCATCTGTGGGCGTTTCAGAGGCAGAAGGCTCCACATTTCTAACTTTGCCGCGGTTCTGGTTCTGGTCCCAGAATCCGACCACATTGATGCTTTTGGTGGGGTTGCTCTTTATCATCATTTTGCGGTGTTGCGTTGTGTTCATCGCCTGGGTTTCATCAAAATCGTCCACATCATCCGCCGGTGCCTGCTCTTTTAAATCATAATTCAACAGCAGCGAATGCTCACCGATTGTAATGACGTCCTCGTCTTTTAACCACTGTGAGTGGACGAGCTGCTCATTGACAAAAGAGCCATTTTTGCTCTGCAGGTCGTTGAGCACCAGCCGTTCACCCAGAACGTCTATTTTGGCGTGGTGTCCTGAAACAGCCGGGTCATCGATAACAATATCATTGTCTTGCCGCCGTCCAATGGTCAGGGCAACCCCTTTTTTTAGTTTATACGCTTTAATAAATTTATTTTTCAGGCTCAGTGTTAGCGTCGGCATTACAGAGGTCCCCTTTTTATGCGCCAAAAGTTTACGGTCATCTTGGGTTTGCGGCAACTTACTTATCATATAAAAATTAGCCCTTTTCGTCAAGATCGATAAAATCGGCTAAATTTATATAATACTGAAATTATTGTAAAATTATTACCATTTTAGATAAAACAGTTGAATTTTTGGCTGCTCTGCAACTATAATGGTCATATTGACGTGAGAATAAATCACAACATCCTAAACTTAATGAATTGACGGTGATCATTCCAATGAAACAGCCATTGAAAAAAATTGCAACCGGCTCCGGCAGTGCATACCTCGTTTACCCGGTGTGTCTGGTTCTTGTGCTACTGGCCGGATGTGTCACCATGCCGGGCGGTTCGGTAAAAACCTATCCTTCAGATTACAGGACCACGGTTCAGGCCAGCAATGCTACCCTGCAAGAGTTGAAAATACCGGTAACTGAAACCATTGCAGATGGCCTCAAAACCACCATCAAAGCCCGGCGTGCGGATGGCACTCCGGTTGTCGTCCGGGTGGTTCGGATCGACCGCGATTCCACAGAAGTATCGGTTAGTACCGGCAGCGTGGGATTTGGCGACAGGCGGGTAGCCGCCCAGATCAATGAATTTATTCATGAGCGACTGGATCCGAGTATATCGTCCCGTGCAAGGCTGGGATTTACTGAAGAAAACCTCGATGACAACACCGATCCTCAGGTGGCTACAGCCGCAGCAGCTGCTGATGCCCGTAGTCAGAACTGGGATCGCAGCCCGGCCAAAGTCGCCGAGATGCTCAATGACTCGATTTTCATCATTTATTTTAACCAGAATTCGAACGAGCTCAGCGCTAAAGCCAAGGGGAAGCTGGATCAGGTGATTGACATTATGCACAACAACCCTGAGTCAAGTGCCACTCTCAACGGTTATACCGATTCCTACGGAGCCAAATCCTATAATGAAATGATCGCCGGGGTGCGCGCCAATATGGTCAAAGCCTATCTGGTGGGCAAAGGCATTTCTTCTGAAAGATTACAGACATTCGGTCACGGGGCCCAGAAATATATCGGCTCCAACAAAACCCGTGAGGGCAGGCACATGAATCGACGCGTGGAAATTGAGATGACCGGTGTAAAACAACAATAAAACAAGCACATCGACAATTCCTGAGTGAACTCACAACCCGCCTAAGACCCGCCTGAAAGGGGATTCTCCCTGTTACCGGTCAAAAAAACAGACATGTCTCATATCTAAACGTGCTTATTACCCTATTTACGGGATCTGCTGATTGTTAAATCCACCTGTGGCGGGCAAACTCGCTGGTCTTGATTATTTTG
>CAZJHF010000037.1:0-15938 GCA_964545505.1 uncultured Desulfobacterales bacterium
TTCAGGATGAAACTAAATTTCGCCAGATCGTCGGCAATTTGATAAAAAACGCACTCCATCACCGACAGCAGCGCGTTGCAGTTCGACTTGAAAGGGATGATAATGATCTGGTGGTGGCCGTCAACGATGATGGACCCGGAATCGATCCGGAACACCATGAAATGGTTTTTCAACGCTATGCCCAGGTCAAAGAATGCGCCATTGTCGCTCGCAAAGGCCATGGCCTGGGATTGGCCGGGGCCAATATCATATCGCGCTGCCTGGGCGGCAAACTCACGCTGGAAAGCGAAAAAGGGCAGGGGGCTACCTTTCGATTAACGATACCCTTGAGTCTTGGCAGCGAATAGGATGCAAGCCTTTTCAATGCAACTGAGGACGCGATATCACCATCATCAAAGGGGCCAGAGACCTTTGATATATGAAAGGAATTAAAAAAGGCAGGACTTTTGGTGACCCTACCTTTTAAACATCTGATTTTAATAAAGGGGTTTTAGCCCCATTTATGCTTCTTTTTATGCTTTTTCTTCAGTTGACCCGGCGGATACTTTTTTACATGCTCTGCATAGTGGATGTAGGGTCTATCGGTGCGCAATTCAATGTTTACAGAATCTCCCAAGCGGATCCGAAGATGGCTTGGCAAAGACGCACCCACTTCCCAATGATCGCCTCTCATATAAAAGTAAATTTTTCGCCCATAGTCGTAATAGACTGAACAGGATGGATAATACCGATATTTGTGTTTGGCCCGATATCCGTGTGCCGGGGCGTGATCGGGCGGCCCTTTTTTAACGACAGGCGGGTGTTCGTTGCCTGACCCATTACCGCCGTTAATAATGATACCGCCACCTGTTGTCCCGCAACCGGTAAAAGACAGTCCGAATAAGAATATGATGATCAACGTGACAAAACCGTTTTGGACCTTAAAGTTCATCTGCGACCTCCAAATGATAGGGCTTAAGTATTGATAAAATCCCTAACCAACAACCGTATCGGTATTGGGTGTGGATTTCTTAAATTAAAATTGAATGAAAACTTCAGATATAGAGGAAAAAAGCTGTGAGGGCTGAATCTAAGCAGACAAAAAAAGCAGAATCAAGGCACCACAAGCAACCGCAGGAACCCCTGCGGCGCAAAGGTTTTCGGCCTTTACAACGCAAACGAGCCGGCGATAATTTCGCCGGGCCGATACAGGCAACGCGAAGGTCTTTGCAGTGTTCGCCTTTTAGTAGATCTTGCGTTTAATCGAGATAAATTCCTTTGGTAAAAATTCGATCAAAAATTTCAGAAAGCTGGGTAGGGGAGATGTTTCCTTTTGGATTGTACCAGCGATACGCCCAGCTGACCATTCCGAAAAAAGCGAAGGCACATGCCTTCGTATCCAAATCAACAATTTTGCCTTCCGACTTAAGCTCATCCAGAATCTTAATCAAACTGTTGGCGTAAATTCTTTGCTTCTCTTTTATCTCTTGCTTGTGATCGGGATTGAGAGCGTCCTGATTGTGAACCAATAATTTCATTTTGTTAAAATCAACCGCTGCCTGGGTGTGAATTTTAAGGATGTCAGATAATTTTTCTTTGAGGCTTTTCTGGCTTCTTTCTACCTCCTGAATCAGACTCAGACCGGTGCTGATGGTTTCTTCCAATATCTGATAAAGTAGATCTTCTTTGCTGTCGAAATAATAGTATACGGCTGCCGGGCTTATCCTGGCAGAGCGTGCAATATCCCGGGTTGTGGCCGATTTAAATCCGCGCTCAGCAAATACCTTTGCGGCCGCATTGCGTATTAATTTTCTTTTTTCTTCTTTCATTAAATATCTCCTGGTTTTTGTCTGATTGTTCAGTCAGGCCACGTGTTCAATTAATAGAATGAACTTCACCCGGACGTCAATAGGATTTTGAATGGTATTCAGGCCTTAATCAAGTTTCGTACTTGATACTTAAACCCCATATAAAGTTATAAGTATTTAAAATAATATAAAAAACAAATATTAAAAAAGGCCTTGACACCAATTTTCAAACAGGGTATTTGTTTTGAACAATGGATCTGATTGAACGATCAGTCAGCTTTTTTATGGAAAGTGACTACCTGAAAGGGCCGATTCATGAAAACACATCGCAATTTGAATTTAAGCATGTAATTCGTGGAAATAGACTGTCATATGACGAAATTTGAATGTTCCAATATAAGCAGGGAAATGGAGGCCTATGGATTTGACACCGTTGCCAAAAGCTTGGATATCTGTATGTTAGCATAGATTTATTGGGCCACCAATTCTCTGTGAGAGGCTAATCAAATGGAGCTAAAACAATGAGCGTTTATTTTCAAATTGAAGAATATCATCGTCCCCGGGATCTGAAGCAGACAGTAGAAATTTTAGCAAGATCTGGCAAGAGAGCACGAGTGATAGCCGGAGGAACTGATATTTTGCCCCGGCGGCCCGGTGTAAAAAAGATCGGTGGTTTCACCCATCTTGTGGATATTTCCAGCCTGGGATTGAATGATATCAAAAATGAAAATGACCACATCCGTATCGGCGCGGCAGTCAATATAAACTACGTTGGTGCATTTCCACTTTTTTTATCCCGTCCCTATCGGGCTTTGTCCGAGGCAGCTGTCGGCCATTCCACCACAACCATCAGAAATAGGGCAACTGTGGGGGGCAATCTGTGCAATGCATCTCCATGTGCAGATTTGGCGCTGCCTTTGCTGGTACTGGATGCCGTCCTTGTGGCCGCGGGACCGAACGGTCAAAGAGAAATCCCGCTGGAAAGCTTCTTTAAGGGTCCCAACTATATGGCGCTGGATACAGCTGAAGTATTGGTGGAAATTCGCCTTCCCCCCTGTTCGGAAAAGGCCGGGACAGCCTTTGTCAAACTCAGGCGACAACAGACTGCCATTGATATGGCCGTCGTGAATACAGCAACCTATCTTTCTTGCAATAAGGGACGTTGTGAGGCTGCCAGGATCGCACTGGGAGCGGTCGCGCCAATTGTCTTTCGTGCCAAAAAAGCCGAATCCGTGCTAACCGGAGCGGAGCTCTGCGATGACGTCATCCAAAAAGCAGCCGCGACGGCCGCAGAGGAGGCTCGGCCGATCGACGACGTTCGAGCTACAGCCGCCTACCGCAAGAAAATGGTGAGGGTATTGGTCCGAAGATCTCTTGAAACCTGTATGCGGAGATGTAACCAATGAATAAAGTCGACATAAAGATAGAGGTCAACGGTGTCAGGCATGAACTGACTGTAGCATCGGATGATCGGTTGGTTGATGTCCTGAGGGATCAACTCGATCTGACGGGTACCAAAGAGGGTTGTGGGGAAGGGGAATGTGGCGCCTGTACGGTGAATTTCAACGGCCAGGCCGTATTATCCTGCCTGATGCTGGCAGTCCAGGCCGATAACGGCACCGTCCTGACCATTGAAGGACTACAAAATGGATCCACACTTCATCCGCTGCAAAAAGCGTTTGTCAGCGAAGCCGCAGTCCAGTGCGGATACTGCACACCCGGGATGATCATGGCCGCCAACGCCTTGATCCGTAACGAACCGGAAGTTAGCAAGAGAAAGATACGCCAACATCTGGCCAATAATCTTTGCCGCTGCACGGGGTATGATCAACCTGTGAAAGCCGTCCTCAAGGCTGCCAGGGAAACGAAGGAGGGTAATAATGTCTGATTCTCCTATAGCGGTGGGAAAACCCCTGCAACGGATTGACGGCATCGATAAAGTTACCGGATCAGCCAAATACGCGACCGACATCAAGCTTGATAATATGCTGCATGCCAAACTGCTGCGCAGCCCGCATGCCCATGCCAGGGTAAAGCATATCGATATATCAGCGGCGGAAAAATTGCCGGGTGTCAGAGCCGTGGCAACTATCCTTGAGGTCCCCAAAGTGATCGAATACTGGTTTTCGCTGCGAACCGAAAAGAAGAAAAAGCAGATGTTTTTGCGCGATAATGTGGTCCGATTCATCGGGGACCCTGTGGTGGCCCTGGCGGCCGATGATCAGGCGACAGCAGACAAAGCCCTCGCCCTGGTTAAAGTCGAGTACAAAACGATTCCGGCGTTGCACGATCCTTTTGAGGCCCTGGCAGAAAAAGACACTAAAATTCATAAGCGGGGCAATGTCGCTTTTAAAGTTGATAAAGTCTACGGGGACATCCAGCAAGGATTTAAAAACGCAGATATCATCATCGAGAATACTTACCGAACGTCAAAACAGAAACACGCGGCCCTCGAGCCTTTCGGGACCTGCATTGCTCACTACCAGTCCAGCGGGAAGCTTACCGTCCACTCATCCACGCAGCTCCCGCACTGGAGCCGTCACTACCTGGCCGGGGCGCTGGATTTACCTCTAAATAAAGTCAGGGTCATTAAACCGCATACCGGCGGGTCCTTTGGGGGCCGCTGCGGTCTTATTCACGGGCTTGAGGTGATGTGCAGCTGGCTTGCGCGCCAGACGGGGCGAGCGGTCCGCATGTCTTTTAACCGCGAAGAGGATTTCATTGGGACCGAAACTCGGCACCCCATGACCATTAAGATGAAGACCGGTGTAAACAAAGACGGTATCCTTACGGCCAATGATGTCGAAATCGTATCAGATGTCGGCGGATATGGAACGCACTATATCGGGGTTATCGCGGACTGTCTGTCCACAGGGGTCGGATTATATAAGATTCCCAACTACAGCTTTACCGCAACTGCCGTTTTCACCAATAAATCCCTGTGCGGCGCCCTAAGGGGTTATGGCAATCCCCAGATGAATTTCGCCCAGGAATCCCAGATGGATATCATTGCTGCTAAGCTGGGCATGGATCCGCTGGAATTTAGACTCAAAAATTACCGCGAGCTGGGTGAAATGGATCCTGTCCTGGACCAGGAAATCCGCAGCAACGGTTTGAAAGAATGTCTGGAAAAAGGGGCGGCATCATCCGATTGGGAGCAAAAGAGACGCCAGAAACCTGTCAAGGGCCCCACCAAGCGGGGAATCGGACTTTCCATTGTGCTACATGGTACGGGTGCGGGCAAGGCCTTACCTGATCCGGCCGCGGCAACAGTGATGATCAATGCGGACGGCAGCGTTAACCTGGTGACCGCGGCAGCTGATGAGGGCCAGGGTAACCGAACCGTTCTAGCTCAGATTGCATCTGAGACCCTGGGCATTGAATTTGAAAAAATTACCGTATCCGAAACCGATACCGAAACCACACCGCTAGATTGCGGCACCCATGGAAGCCGGCAGGCATACGGTGGCGGCCTTGCTGTTCAGGCCGCGGCCAACGAGGCCCGCCAAAAGCTTCTCGCCTATGCGGTTAAAGAGCTGGGCGTAAAAACGGATGAACTCGGGATCAAGGAAGGGACAATTTTTGAAACAACCAATCCGGACAACCGAATCCTGATCAGCGATTTGATGCGCAAAACCCAGATCGAGGATATGAGCGTCTGTGAGCAGGTAATCGGCTCGGCAGCCGGCGTGGCACCCGCCATGCCGGGTTATTACGGCGCCGTCTTCGCGGAAGTTGAAGTGGATACTGAGACCGGCGAAGTCAACGTTCTGCAGTTGACGAGTGCTTTTGATGTGGGCAGGGCAATCAACCCCGACCTTGTCAGGGGACAAATCATCGGAGGAGGCGTCATGGGTTTGGGTTTTGCCCTCACCGAAGGCCTGCTGGTTGAAGATGGTCGTATCATAAACAGCAGTTTTGCCGATTACCGGCTGTTGAGGGCCTGTGACGTGCCTGAAATCGTGCCGATTATCGTAGAGTCGAACGAACCGACCGGACCATACGGCGCCAAGGGTGTTGGCGAGGGCTGCATGGTGAATGTGGCATCTGCCATCTCCAATGCCATTTGTCATGCAACCGGCGTGCGGTTAACCGATTTAAGCATGACGCCCGAGGCCGTTCTCCAAGGTTTAAAGGGACGGTGAGCCGACTTGACCGGGAGCTATTTCAAAATATGAATAACCAGGATGATCAGGATTTTTTAGACCGATGACCAAACCCTCAAATCACACGACGGTTCTGCATAAAGGCAAATCGCCCCCCTGTCTGAGGTCCAGGCAGCAATGCCGGGGCTGTTTTGGATGGCGCAATATGCTCAAAGCCGCCCAAACCGATAATGTCTGGCAGGGTTATCCATTCAGATGCTCCCTAACGGGTTTAACTCTAAAAGTCGTAGAAAAAATCAAATAGGCAGCGGTATAGGGATCGGCAGATATCTCAGAATATGCCTGCCCTTTTATGTCCTCAATATGCCTTATATGGATATTGCGAGGAATACTGACAAACATAACATATTGCCCTAGACAAAAGGAGGGTTTGTTATGCAAGAGCTTGATATACATAATTTTACGGAAATGGTGAAATCAGCAGGGAAAGAAAAAGCCAGGAATCCACGCCGATATCTTCCATCGGCACTACAGTTTCGGTCCGCAGAAAAATGATCGCAGCCATGTTCGAAGACCTTTTAGATCGTATAAATCCAATTTCCTGACTAAAGAAATGGGATGGGCTTGCCCGTTCGATAAGCCAGGGCTGAGCACGAGGCTATCAGGGCGTCAGTATCATCGGTGACCTTGATATCGAAGCTTGCGGTTTTTTTAGTTTGACTGATTTGACGTGCCACTGCACGCAGCCGTGCGCCGGCCATTGGACTGGCCACATAGGTCACATTCATATTCAAGGCCACGGCTATGGTACCTTCGGTTTGACAGGCGGTTTCAAATGCTTCATCAATCAGACCATACAGGGCGCCTCCGTGAGCATGTTGATATATATTGTCCATGTGGTCCGAATCATATGTCATCTCCACCACTGAATAGCCCCGGTCCAGCTCTACAAGTGACATATTTAAGGCTTGCGCAAATGGTTCCTTTCTTACCGCTTTGAATAATGCCTCTCTTAACTTTTCGTCCATTTCCTTTCTCCTGCGTAACTATGCTGACGCTGTTTGCTTAAGCGCAATCCATACTTTTTAGCTGGATTGTCGTTTACATGCAAGGTCTTTTAAGCCGAACTTGCCAACACCTCGTTTTTGAATTCCACCCTCGATTGCTCCTAATATATTGGCTTTCCTTGATGCCATTATTCCTGCACTCCAAATCCCCCCATCCTTTTTTGCTTGAATAACCTCAAGCGTCAACATAAGTTTAAATCCATGGATGACAATCAATTTCGACAATTATTGGATGGGTTGGATTATTCCTGGTCGGGATATCGCAAGGTCAGAAAAGGCGTTAAAAAACGCATTTCTCGGCATATGCAGGAATTAAAATGTCCCAATATCGATGCCTATTTGGATCTGTTGAAGCAAAGTACTGAGCTGCGGCGAGAATGCGAAAAAAAAATGACCGTTTCTATCAGCCGGTTTTTCCGCGACCACCAACTCTGGCATGATCTGGAAAACGATGTCTTGCCCAGCATGGTTGAAAGAGAAAAATACGTTTTGCGGGTGTGGTCAGCAGGTTGTGCCCGGGGAGAAGAGGTGTATAGCTTTAAGATCGTCTGGGACCGTCTGAGTAAAAAGTATTCGCAAATGCCTGAAATTGAGATTGTGGCAACGGATATTCATCCGGGTTATATCGACAAAGCCAGGGCAGGGGTGTATGCCTCAAGCAGCTTCAAAGAAATCCCTCCGGAAATACAGGAACATTATTTCAATATCCGCAAAAGTGGTTCTCGATTTGATGTCAAGACATTTGTCAAAGCGGGCATTGATTGGAAAGTTCAGGATATATTCGCGGTGCCAGCGGGATCTGACTTCAATATCATTTTTTTGAGAAACAATCTGTTAACTTACTATAAAACGTTTCAGCAAGAAGAGGGGTTGTGCAGGGTTACAAAAGCCCTGATACCCAATGGCTGGCTGATCATCGGTTCCCATGAGAATATGCCTGCCGGGGTTTCAAATTTTCGGCGGCACGCTTCCATCCCCTGGGTTTATTACCGGGAAGCATAAAATCAGAATCTGACCTTATTTGTCCTTCTGCTCGTCTTTTTTTCTCTTCTTGCGAGGTCTTTTAACGCCATATGATTTACTGAATATTTTGCCCTTTTTGGTTCGCTTATCTCCTTTGCCCATGGAATTGTTTTCCTCCTGGAATACCGAGTTTCAAATAAATGCTAAGAGTTGATTGTTGACTGTGCTTTTCATAGCCTATTATGCCTTCTTTTTCAAGCTGTGCGGCGATTCTCCGATGCTGACAATTGCGCTGATTGGTGCCTTCGACTAAAGTTTAGCGACCGGATTTAGAAAACTGCACGGCATTAATGCGGCACATTTGCCGCAAACGTGCGTTGATTTTGGCATGTCCGATAAATATGGCAGTGTGTCGCGATTCTCATTGAGCCGCTTCCAACAGGTGTGTCTGTCAATTCCATCCGGTTTCAGCGCCCTGACCGGACAGGCCTCGATGCATTTACCGCAGCGTTTGCCGGCTTTCAGCAGACAGGCCTCCTGTGTATGAATTAGGGGATTATCCCCCAAATCAGCCTCAGTGACCAGGCTTCCCAGGCGCCCGGTACAACCCACCGGTGTAATCAACATGCAGTGCGTTCCAAAGCGGCCCAGATTTGCCAGATGGGCCAGGTGCTTATGCGACCAGCGAGCCATTAAAATGGATTCATCGAAATTATGGGTGGCCGGCGTCAGGCCCGATTGAAAGCCTCTGGAAACCAGCAACTGCTCCAGCGCCTGGCTTAAGCGTTCGATCAGATTATTGGTTTGCACATAGGCTAAACCCCAGTTGCGGCAAGGGCGGTCGCCTTTTTTATTTTCTTTAATCAGATCGCGTTTAAAAGGGATAAAGAAAACGATCAACGATCGAGCAGTTGGTAGCAAATCATGGGGGTGCAAATGCTCATTAAATGCAATCTGCGGCAGGACTGCAAAACGCTCATCGATGGGTGCGCTGACCATAAGTGGTTCCTGCCAGAAGCCTTCCTTGCCCAATCGATCGGGTTCAGCTGCCACAAATTCCACCGCAAACTTGCGCAATTCCTCAATTCGAACATCATTCATATATTTTACCGGCATCTTTCAATTGGGCCTGTACCCGCCCGGCGGATACGGCCATGACAATGGATAGAACCGCGCCAATTTCCGCATCACTGAGTCCTTCTTCCCTGGCCACGCCAAGGTATTCCTGCATTCATGGATAGCATCCAATGGCCATTGCAGATGCCAGATGAAGCATTAACGTTGTCTTGGGATCCAGAATGTCATTATAACGCGCGGAATCGTAAAACGCTCTGTAATTGGCTTTTTGTTTTTCAGGCAGCAAATTGCACCCTCCTTTTTCACATCGAATTTTCACCAAATGGCTAATTGCATGGTACAAACTTAAGATGTTTTTCTAAAGTAATTGTTTAAGTTTATTTTTTTTAACCTAAACTGCTTTCAAGATCGTTACATCTTGTTCGAGGGCAAGGCGCAATTCGGTTCAGAAGCGGAGCGTACACGGAAGTACGCGAGCATTTTGAAGCGGATTGTAACACAGCCATCGGGCAAGAGGTGGCGGTATTGAAACCAGTTTTAAAACCGTATCGATAGACAGGTCAAGCCCCCATCCATTTTTTGCATTTCGCTGACATCCAGCTCGGTAAGCGGCAGCCCCAGGGCTTCAAGTTTGGTTTTTGTGCCTGGAAATCCCCTGGGAGCCAATAGATGATCGTTGACCCAAAGGGTATTGGCCGCATAGGAATCGTTAAGGTTCGTGGTAATTTTGTCGTATCTTTCAAGCGCCTCATGGTCCTCAAAGTCTGGTGTCGCAATGACAGTGTTCTGGCCGACATAGTTGACACTGGATTTTAAATGCAGCCCGGCACGCACCGCAATCATGGTATGGGTCTTTCCATGATCTGTAAGGATGCGGCCCAATTGTTCGGCGCCCTGTTGATTGGTGCGTTCTGAGATCCCGATTAAAAAATGGTTGCTGATCATCAGAACATCACCACCGTCAAGCATACCGGGCGCCTGGATGCGTTCGATCTGGCGGTAGTGTTCAAGCACATTGACTATCGATTGTTCTTCACCCTGCCGTGACGTCGCCCCCGGGTTTGTGATGATCGCCACTTCCGGCGTCAGCACCGCAGTATCTTCCACAAAATGAGCATCCGGATAATCCGGCAGGGGATCGAGCTCTATGACGTTGAGACCAATGGATTTCAGGGCTTCTGTATAAGCCCGGTGCTGGTTTAAAACCGTTTCATAACTGGGTGTCCCCAGTTTTGCCGTCGTAATACCGCGGTCGAAGGTTTCGGCTGGTATACGGGTAATTGCATATTTAAAGGCCTTAGACATAAAACAGCATCCCTTCTTGCAGGCTTACGATTACAGCCAGCCGGTCTAATACAATTAAAGAGAGCAGGATAATGGGCATATCAGTGACCAGGGGCAAAGCGCATGCCGCCAGCCCCAAAAGAATTCCGGCACTTAGAAATTCAAGCACCTAATCTTTCCCAACTTTGGGCCATTGCCGGATGGTCTGAATGATTTGCCGCACATAGGCGCACTCGCATTCTTCCGGACAGGGTTCCAGTTGCTTTTCATGCAGGCAATATTCGGGACATTTCTCTGTTCCGGTTTTTCTCTGTTTATAGATAGGTCCTTCTTGTAGATCGCTGAACAGGCCGGCAGCAAGACCTAAAGTCGTGCCGCAGTTTAAGTGATTGAATAAAAAGTAGCCCAGGTTCAAATTATCAAAATTGACTTGATATCCGATCATGTCTGTTGCGGCATCTTGCAGAAAATCTTCACGTGTTTGCCATCGATGGTCGCAAAACGTGCATTTTTTAAATTCATTCATGGTTCTTTATCTCGGCGATGAAGTCCTGGTAACTGATGACCTGTGCATAGGCAGCGCTCAATGCTGCCATGAAAGATGCATGCACATCTTCAGCCAAAACTTTTTTGGTCCCGAAGTCAAGGTTGCGGGTTGCACAGCAATCATGAATAAGCGTGCATTTAAATCCCAGATCGGCAGCGGCTCTTGTGGTCGCATCAATGCACATGTGGCTCATTGCACCACAGATAACCAGGTTGTCAACCTGCGCATTCCTGAGCGTATCGAGAAGTGTCGTTTCACGAAAACTGTTTGGATAGTTTTTTTGTATCAGCGGATCATCCGGATCGGGTTTGACACTGGCATGAATCTCGGCACCCGGCGTATTCGGTAAAAAAAAGGCCGCGCCTTCTCTGGTTGAAATATGCTGAATGTGAAAGGTCGGCCGCTGATTTTCACGGAAATAGGCCAGCAATTGGCTTGCATTTTCAGCTGCCGCTTCCATGCCGACCAGTTCCATGCGGCCGCCTGCAAAATAATCATTTTGAATATCAACCAGTATCAATCCAGTATTCATCTTCATTCCCTCAAAGCAGCTTTAACATTGAATTTTACAACTGCTGGATATTTTTCACGCGGTTTGCCGGTAGACGGAAAAACGAGAAAACTTAATATAACATAACCCTATATTGGCCAATTTGAACAAAAAAATGATGGTGTATAAAATTTAAGATAAAATCATCTTAAAATGAATAAAGCAAAAAGTGTTTCAGGCTTTTAAAGTTATAAACAGGCTTAGAAATATTAGATTTTGTCTGAGGGTCAGGCGCAATGCCGTTCGAAAGTGGAGCGTACACGATAGTACGCGAGCATTTCGAACGGTTTTGGAACACGGCCCTCAGGCAAAAGATGATTGTTTGTAAGCCAGTTTATGAGGTTTTTTCCATTGATGCGATAAAGCTATTGGCTTCCTTAATGGAAGCATCCATTTCCCTGATCAACCTGGCGACATCGGATTCGATTGAGACCAGTTCGCTTTGCAATGAGGCAATCGCCTGGGCATTTAAATTATGTTTTAGATACAAAACCTGGTCGCGAAATGCGTTGAGGACCGGTTCAATTTTTCGCTCGGCACGTTTCATGGCGCCGATCAATTGCGCATATTGTCGTTTGGTTTCAGCGAGCTTACGGGCGCTGGATTTTCGCAGGCTGCTACTGGTATACTGATCCAATTCCTCCTGCCATTCGACAAATAGATCTTCGGCAACATCCTCGACCTCATCAATTCGAAGGCGCACGGCCTGGGCTTTTTCCTCACTGGCTTCATACTCGGTTTTCAGCTGGTCATATTTTTCCTCCAGGTCTCCGCCCTGAAAATTGAGAACCGTACTGAATTGCTCCAGAGCGGATTCGAATTGATCCTTGGCTTCCTCCTGGGCATCGCGGGCATCCTGAACGCGGTCTACCATGATATCGCGTTTATGATAACCCATGGTCTCCATGGTTTTGTAGTAAGTCGATTCGCAACCGAACAACAGGAAAATAATGCCTGCTGCAATGATACTATTAAGCCCGCTCTTAAAAATGAATTTTCTCATAAGCATGTCCCCAAGCGTTTGAATAACCAGATATGTTTGTAAAAATTGTTGCGCCCTTAACCGGCGACCCTGGTCTCCATCAGGACAACCTGTTGTCCCCGATACATTTCACGATACAGGACCTGCCATCCCATCCGGGCATAGAAACCTTCACGATCAGGAGTGAACAGGTAGAGCATTTTTGCATTGATATTTACAGCCTCTTTAACAATTCGTTTAACCAGTTGCGAACCGATTCCCTGCCTGCGATGCGCTGTATCAACATATACACTCGAAAGCCAGGGGGTCAATTCCAGATGCACTTCCATATCATATTTGACCAGGCTGGCCGTTCCGACCACATGGTTACCCATCTTTGCAACCAGGGTGATCGGGATCCTGCCGGTAGTTTCACACCGTTCCTTTAATCCGGCAATTTTTTGTTCAAGAGTTGTTTGCGGATGAAAATGCCCCCATTCTTCCTGAAACCAGTGTGCAAGTATCGGTATGCATTCACGATGATGAACCAGATAATCAATAATAATATTCATTTGTACTAAGACATCGCCACGTTGCCGCAGCCGGCAATGATCGCTTTCAGATTTTAGATTAAAGCCTTTTTTATAGCGGCCCGGGCCAGCAAACGGGTGGAATCCAGTACCGGCAGTGGACAATCATGCGGGTCAACCAGCAGTGGAATTTCAGTACATCCCAAAATAGCGGCATCACACCCGCGATCCTTTAATTTTCCTATGACTTCGTTGAAATAGAGACGCGATTTCTCGGTGAAAACCCCGTTAACCAGCTCTTTAAAGATAATTTGATCGATCTGTTCACGATCCGTTTCCGCGGGTATTTGACCGTTGATATTAAATTCATTTAACGTATCGGGATAGACCGGACCCGTCATGAGGTATTTGGTGCCCAATATGGCCAGCTGTTTATAGTTTTCAGTGCGCGCTTTATCTGCAACCGCTTCTGCAATGTGAAGCCAGGGAATGGGTGACTGCGCTTTGACCATTGCAAACGCTTCGTGAATCGTGTTGTCCGGACAAATTGCAAACTGGGCGCCTATCTTGGAAAGTTTTAGCGTTGAGGACAGCATAAGGGCCGCAACGTTTTCCCAGTCAGCCTTGCGTATATGGACCATGTATTCTGCTAACGGATGGGTATGCATGCTGATCTCAGGGTGCATGTGCTCACCCATTAAAGCGGGTGCTTCGCCGCATATGGTCCGGTAACACAGGGCGGCGCCTTCGGCACTGCAGCTGACAATACCAATATGTTTGGGCATGGTTTGCTTCCTCTATTCAATGCAGCACAACTTCAGTTATACGGTAAACAGAACAATTGCCATCAAGGCAAAGATCATCCCGATGCCTTCCTTAAGGGTTACAGGTTCTTTCAATATGAAATAGGCCAGTGCGATGGTGATCACCGGATTCAAGGCTGACAGGGTGGCGATAACCGAGACCTTGCCCTTCGGCATGGCAAACAGATAAAACAGCGCCCCCAGCATACCCAGGATCCCGGTGGCAAACGCTAAGGAGATCCCCTTGGGGTGTACCTCAGGTTTAAATCCGAGAAAAAAGAATACGATCAATGCAAAAACAGCGCTACCGACACCCTCATAAACCGAAGCGCTCAATGGATTAATGTAGCGGGTTGTTATCTTGGGAATAAATCCCCAAATACCCCAGCAGATCATTGTCATACTCGCCGGAAAAAGCCATTCTTTCATTTTTAATTTACCGTTCTTTTATCTGTGTGAAATAGAGGGGTTTTAGAACAATCTGGTTCCATTTAGCAAGCTTTTTTAGAAAAATTGTACAGAATAGATCACTGAGGAGCCTTTTGCGCCGATTTCAGGTAAATTTGAATTTTCGGAGGAATTTAAAAGTATTGACAGATAGCGTATACTTAAACAAACTGTAATCGATCGCGGTGAATACAGATGACTGACTTCAAATATTCGAATGTTGAAAAAGAGATGGCCATCTATGGATTTGACAGGGTCGTCAAAAGCCATTGCCGTATGTGTCATGGCGGCTGCGGTGTTCTGGTTTATATGCGCAACGGTAAAATTGCCAAGATTGCCGGTGATCCGGATTGTCCCATCAATCATGGCACGCTTTGCAGCAAAGGGCTGGCATCCGCCCAACTGGTATATCATCCGGATCGATTGACCCACCCGGTCAGAAGCGTCGGATCCCGGGGAAACGGCCAATGGGAGCGCATTTCATGGGATGAGGCGCTGGATTCTATCGCTGAAAGAATCCTTGAATATAAGGCTGAGTTCGGGGCAGAATCGATTGTCATGGGGTACGGAACCGGCAGAGAAAACGAGGCTGCCATTTATCGCTTTGCCAACCTTCTGGGAAGCCCCAATGTTCTGACTGCCGGCCACTTTTGCTATGGCCCGCGAATCGCCACCAGTATAATCACCTGCGGCACTAATCCCATTGTGGATTATGAGAACCACCCGCGGTGCATCATGGTCTGGGGTAACAACCTGGTGATCAGCAATCCGGACTGTTACAAAGGCGAACCTTTTTCGGTCAGCCTGACAAGAGGTGCAAAGCTCATTGCGGTTGACCCACGGCTCACCCGTATTGCCGCTCGCGCCGATGTGTGGCTGCAACTCAGACCGGGAACCGATGCCGCGCTGGCGCTGGGCATGCTCAATGTGATTGTGAATGAAGAACTTTATGACAGGGAATTTGTAAACAATCACGTATATGGTTGGGAGCCCTTTGTAAAGCGCGTCAACGAATACCCGCTGGAGAAAGTTGAAAAAATTACCTGGGTTCCCAAAAAGAAAATCCGGGAGGCGGCGCGGCTGTTTGCAACCACCAAACCGGCAGCCGTTCAATGGGGGGTTGCCATCGAGCAACAGATCAATTGTGCCGATAACGACCGTTTGTTGATGGCCTTAATGGGAATCACCGGAAACATCGATGTACCCGGGGGGCAGGTGTTGTTTCCGACACCGAAAATTCGTAATGTGGGCTATTTCGGCGCCCATCGAATGCTGCCCGATGTCCAGAGGGAAAAACGCCTGGGGGGTGATCGCTTTCGCCTGGCCGGCAATTTCGCCATTATTAATCCCAAATGTGTCTGGGATGCCATACTGGAAGAAAAACCCTATCCGGTGAAAATGCTGTTTTTTATTAGCTCCAACCCTGTTATGACCCGGGCCAATGCAAAAGAGGTTTACCGGGCCCTTGAAAAAGTTGATTTCATGGCGGTTTCTGATTTTTTTATGACGCCGACAGCTGAACTGGCCGATATCGTGCTACCGGCGGCCACCTGGCTTGAGATGGATTACATCGGAGATTACTGGAAACGGCACGGATACATTTTACCCCGGCGAAAAGTGGTTCAGGTGGCGGAATGCCGCTCCGATCATGAAATGCTCAATGATCTGGCCCATCGTGTGGACCAGGGCGATCACTGGTGGGACGACTTTGAGCAGGCTCTCGACTGGATCCTGGAGCCCATGGGGATCACCTGGCAGGACTTTAAAAAAATGGACTACCTTCGTGGCGAGGTGATCAACCAGAAGTATAAAAATA
>CAZJHF010000038.1:0-15788 GCA_964545505.1 uncultured Desulfobacterales bacterium
GCGGAGGATAGCTTACATCGAATAAGGGAAGCGTTTTCTTATTTATTGTAGAGGGTCTTGTTTTTGCGGTTTACAAACTCAAGGCGCAATGGGCAGCGCCCAGCAGAGAGGCTCTGTCGTTGAGAATGACCCGTACTGCAATTTTTTCCATAAATTCCTTAAAGCGGCCTTTGGCAACGAAAGCGTCCATGAAATTCGCAGTTTCGAGTGCGGGTAAGATCTTGGGAGGAATCCCGCCGCCCAGGTACAGGCCGCCGGTAGTCATGCCGGTCAGGGCCAGATTGCCGGCAATAGATCCGAAGATACGACAGAACCGCTGCAGCGCGGCCCGGCAAAGCGGGTCGCGGCCGTTGATGGCGTTTGTGGTGATGACGCGCGCGGGGTCGGCCGTACGCATGGCCTGGTGGATTTCAGGCGATTCGGTAATGTCCCCGCCGGATTTGAGCCAGTCATAAATATTGACCAATCCCCGGCCGGAAAGGACGCGCTCGGCACTGACGTGGCCGAAGCGGGCCTGCAGATACTGCCAGAGATCCATTTCGGATTCATCGGCGGGTGCAAAGCCGGCATGCCCGCCCTCGGAGGCCACCGGCCGGTAGCGGCCATCCACATAAACCAGCAGGGCCAGACCCAGCCCGGTACCCGGCGCCATCAGACCGATGTTCTGGTTTTTGTGAACCCTGAGGCCGTTGAGCGCTTTCATCTCTCGATAATTGAGCAAGGGTATGGCCATGGCGGTGCTGCCCAGATCGTTGATCAACCGCACCTGCTGCCAGCCAAAACGCTTTTGCAGTTTTTGCTCCGATACGACCCAGGGCAGGTTGGTGGTGCGGCATACACCGTTGATCACCGGCCCGGCGATACCGAAGCAGGCTTTTTTTATCTTGGCCGGGTAGCGGGCAAGCATTTGATCAATGATCACCTCGAGGCTGCCTGACTGGCGACTGGAAAATTTTGCAGTCGCCCGGGCCACAGGGCGTTGTTTACCGGCAACAAATAGACCCAGGCGGGTTTTGGTGCCACCTATATCACCGGCCAATACACAGGGCTGTCCTTTTATCGCTTTTGATTTAGATACGCGCATCGGTCATAACGTTTGGTTGTTTAGGCTCTTTAAGTTAAACGCATGCGCATGGGGTCAGTGCCGCCGGCGCTTTTGGAAATTACCGTCGCCATTTTAACAGTGTATTGAAGATCTTTTGCACCCGGGGCGTCAGCCGTGTGCGGTTGTAAGCGTCGCCTGCTTTTTTAATGGCTTCGGCCTGAGTTGGATAGGGATGGATCGTGCGGGCAATGGTGCCCAGCCCGGCTCCGGCCGCCATGGCCACTGTGATTTCGGATATCATGTCGCCGGCGTGCCGGCAGACCATGGTGGCGCCCAGGATTTCATCTGTCCCTTTTTTAACGTAAACGTCCAGGAAGCCGTCATCATGACCTTCAAGGATGGCGCGATCGACGGTATTCATTTCAACGGTAATGGTGTCCACCGCAGTGCCTTTTTTTTCAGCCTCATGCGGATAAAGACCCACGTGTGCCACTTCCGGATCCGTATACGTACACCAGGGAACCGTCAGGGCGCTTGATTTGGTGCGGCCGAAAAACAGTGCATTTTGAATCACAATGCGCGCAGTGGCATCGGCGGTGTGCGTAAATTTGTACGGAAAGCATATATCGCCGGCGGCATAGATTCGGCGATTTGTAGTCTGCAGGCGCTCATTGACCTGAACGCCCTTTTTGTCATATGCCACCCCGGCTGCTTCCAGGTTCAACCCTTCCACATTTGGCGTGCGACCCACCGCCAACAGGAGCCGGTCGACGACCTCATCGTAATGGGTGCCGTGAGAATCGACCACCAGGTGAATGCCGTCGGCCTGTTTGCGGACTTTAAGGTTTTTGCCGCAACATCGCAGCTGGACGCCATCCGCTTCCATAACCTTTTCCACAACTTCAGCCGCGCGGGGCTCATCATTGGGCATAATGCCATGCATGGCTTCGATTAAAGTCACCTGACTGCCGAAGCGGGCAAATGATTGCGCCAGCTCGCAACCGATCGGGCCGGCGCCGATCACGCCCAACCGCTGCGGCAATTCGGTCAGGGAAAACACGGTTTCATTGGTCAGAAAATCAACATCGTTCAGCCCGGGAATCGGCAGCTCCAGCGCACGCGACCCGGTCGCTATACAGGCCCTGGCAAATTTTAGCGCTTTGCCGTCCACTTCAACCGTATCGGGTGATGTAAATCTGGCGGATCCCAGAAATACATCCATGCCAAGCCCGCTGAACCGCCTGGCCGAATCATGTTTGCTGATATCGGCGCGCAGACGCCGCAAACGCTCCATGATCGCTGCAAAATCAACGCTCACCCCATCGGGTATCTGCACGCCAAACTGATCGGCAGCACGCACATCGGCTGCGGCGCGCGCGGCCCGGATCAGGGCCTTGGAGGGCACGCAGCCGACATTCAGGCAATCACCGCCCATCAGGCTGCGTTCAATCAAGGCCACCTTGCCGCCCAGGCCCGCGGTGCCGGCGGCGGTAATCAGCCCGGCAGTGCCGGCCCCGATCACCACCATGTTATAGCGGCCCTCGGGCTCCGGGTTGATCCAGTCAGCGGGGTGAACATTTCCGATGAGCCGCTGATTGTGAGCGTCATAGGGCTGCGCCTGGGGAAATTCACCTGGATTTACCATTGCAGTTCCTCCCTAAAAAACCGGTCACCGCCATCTGCCGGATAGATGAAAATTGCAAGACGATGATTACAGTTTATTGGAAAATAAGAAGACAAATCGGCGCTGTCAAAAAAAGAGGCCGGTCGATTTTGCAACACGGTCGCCGGCCCGATTAAAACCTTACAATTTTTTGTCAGTTAATTTTACTTTTTGCAGGGAAGCACTATCTGCCTGTTTCGTAAAGGTTGACAAGCGCCGCTTAGTGGTTAAATAATCGATCATACGACCCGTAAAGGACATATGATGACATCCACAGCAGAACACAAGCGTCTGATCGAATACCGCCAGCGCAAAGTCAACTGGAAAAAATGGGGCCCGTACCTGAGTGAGCGCTCGTGGGGCACCGTGCGCGAAGATTACAGCACCGACGGCAGCGCCTGGGAATATTTTCCCCACGATCATGCCCGCAGCAGGGCTTACCGCTGGGGAGAGGACGGCATTGCCGGCATATCGGATCGTTTCCAATACCTGTGCTTTGCGATTGCCTTGTGGAACGGCAAAGATTCGATCCTGAAAGAGCGCATGTTCGGCCTGACCGGCGCCGAAGGCAACCACGGCGAAGATGTCAAAGAATATTACTTTTACCTCGACAGCACGCCGACCCACAGCTACATGAAGGCGCTGTATAAATACCCTCAGGAGAAATACCCCTATGCCGATCTGGTCGCTGAGAACAGACGAAGGAATTTTCTTGATTTTGAATACGAGCTGCTGGATACCGGCGTCTTTCGCGACAACCGCTACTTTGACGTATTCGTTGAATACGCCAAAGCCGATGAACGGGATATTTTGATTCAGATTAGGATTGCCAATCGGGGTCCGCAATCAGCCGCCTGCCATGTACTGCCCACACTCTGGTTTCGCAATACCTGGAGCTGGGGATATGAAAATGGCCCCATGGGTGAAGTTACGGAAAAACCGCAACTTAAGCAAATTCAGGGATCGGCGGCGGATGCCGGGGCGGTAGCTGCCGATCATTCAGCCACCGGAACGTATTACCTTTACGCCGAAGACGCCCAGGAATTCATTTTCACCGAAAATGAAACGAATTCTGAGCGTATACCGGATGTGCCCGGCAACCATCGGTTTAGCAAAGATGCTTTTCACCGTTACCTGGTGCACGATGATAAAGGCGCCGTCAATCCTGAGCGCAAAGGCACCAAGATGGCAGCCGTGTACCATACGGAGCCGGCTTCCGGCCAGGACCACGTCATCCGATTGCGCCTCAGTCATAAGGCCCTGCCGTCGGCATTCGATGATTTTAACGCCATCTTTAAGAAACGTCGCTTTGAAGCCGATGAATATTATGCCGCCATTCAAAAACCACAACTGAGCAAAGACGAAAAAAAGGTACAGCGGCAGGCGCTGGCCGGCATGCTCTGGACCAAGCAATTCTACTATTATAATGTGGAGCAATGGCTGCGGGGCGACCCCAGTTTTCGGTCGGTCCCGGCGACCCGGCATACCGCGCGCAATCACGAGTGGCAGCATCTTTACAATTTCGATATTATCTCCATGCCCGACAAATGGGAATATCCCTGGTATGCGGCCTGGGATCTGGCCTTTCATTGTCTTCCATTGGCCCTTGTCGATGCCGATTTTGCCAAGCGCCAGCTGGCATTGATGGCCCGCGAATGGTACATGCATCCCAACGGGCAGCTGCCGGCTTATGAGTGGAAGTTTGGTGACGTCAATCCACCGGTGCATGCCTGGGCGGCCTGGCGTGTTTACCAGATTGACGCCAGGCAAGAGGGCAGGGCCGACCGGGATTTCCTTGAAAGCATCTATCACAAGCTGCTGCTCAATTTTACCTGGTGGGTCAACAAGAAGGATGTGGAAGGCCACAATGTGTTCCAGGGCGGCTTTCTGGGATTGGATAACATCAGTGTTTTTGATCGCAGCGCACCGTTGCCCACCGGAGGGCGCATTGATCAATCAGATGGGACCGCCTGGATGGGTTTTTACAGTCTGGTTATGCTCAAGATGGCGTTGGAGCTGGCCCGGCATAACCCTGTGTACCAGGACAGTGCCAGCAAATTTTTTGAACACTTTTTGCGCATTGCGCGCGCCATGACCGGCGAATATCGCCGGGGCGTCAGCCTGTGGAATGAAGAAGATGGTTTCTTTTATGATGCCCTGCATCTGCCGGATGGTGGCATTGTCCCCCTTAAGGTGCGCTCGCTGGTGGGCCTGATGCCGCTGCTGGCCGTTGAAACGCTCGAGGTCGATGTGGTTGACATGCTACCGGAATTTAAACGCCGCATGAACTGGTTTTTCCAGAACCGCATCTACCTCAGAGACGGCGGTCATGTCGCCTGCGTCAGAGCGCCGGGCAGGCACTCGCGCCGGCTGTTGTCAATTGTCAATCGTGATCACCTCATTCGAGTGCTCCAGCCCCTGCTCGATGAAAACGAATTTCTTTCTGATTTTGGCATTCGATCCGTTTCCAAATACCATAAAGACCATCCGTACACGTTCCATGTCAATGGCACCGCCCATACGATCAATTACCAGCCGGCTGAATCTGAAAGCGGTCTGTTTGGCGGCAATTCCAACTGGCGCGGGCCGATCTGGTTTCCGATTAATTATTTGCTGATTGAAGCCCTGCAGAAATTTAACCACTATTTTGGCGATGACCTCAAAGTTGAGTGCCCCACCGGGTCGGGCAACATGATGAATCTGGGCCAGGTCGCCACCGAGCTTTCGCGACGATTGATTCGGCTATTTTTACGCAACCGCAACGGCAAACGACCGATATCCGGTGGTCTGGACATCTTTGATAAAGACCCGCACTGGCAAAATTTGATTCTCTTCAACGAATACTTCCACGGTGACAATGGTGCCGGTCTGGGCGCCAGCCATCAAACCGGCTGGACGGGGCTGGTGGCCAAACTCATTCAGCAATCAGGGGGCAGCGCAAGCAGTGATTCGCAAAAGACACATGGCTGAATCCGGAAGGCCTCCTGTACGGTGAAATGCCGCTTTCAAAGGTAAGGCTTTTTGACCGGCACCTCAGATACCGGGGTAGGATATGAATCGCGAGAGACATTTTTCCCGCAGGTGCTTTATTCCTGATCGGCGGTGCGATCCAAAAAGTTTTCACCGGCGCCTTTGACAACACCATCGGCGAAGACTTTCCAGCTGTCAAAGGCCGGATATTGATCATTCATCGCATCAAGCTCGTCAGATAAAGACTGAAAAACCGTCGTTTCAAGAGAATTTAGCACCGCTTCTAAAACCATATCGACGAAGGCCTCCTGGTCGATGTTTTCATCAATCCGGGTTCGATTGGCGATTTCATAGCCCTGTCTAAAACCCAGGCCGGAAGCCCTTTTGGTGAGTTCGGTATATGGCTTTTCTATCATCTGTAAGTCCCGCTCCGGCGCAAACGGGCAATCCTTGCGCCGCATTAATCATTGACGAGCCAAGGACCCGGCCAATCACTTTGCATCTTTCTCTTTTCTGAGCCGAATCAAAACGCTGTAAAGCCCCTTGCGCTTGAGCTCATCAAGGTTTTCAAACACAGCTTCTTCGAGGATTCGAAATTCAGGAATTGACCAGCGCGCGTAAAGTTGCAGATAATCCCGAAATGTGGATTTTGAAAAATCAAGCCGATGATGCGCCTGGCGCCATTCACCGCTATGCTCCATATCGTGTAAATGCAGGACCTGCTTGATCATTTCTTTCAGTGCCTGATCTTCAACCTCCTCGAGCGCGTGGGCATTGTGTTGTTTCCAGCGGTCCCGATCTTCGTTTTCGAGGGGAATAATTTTGGCCATAATGCGCTTACCCTTTATTTTTTGCCGGGAGGCTGGGATGCCAGAAGGCTTGAAAGCCTTAATCCTTTGTGCCTTTTGACTTTCAATTATTCGGATTCGCTGGCTTCTGGCCTTATCGCTTTCCAGCTTTTTACAAGATAAGGTGTCAACAGACTAACAGATTACAGGCACAACCCAAGGGTTTCAGTAACACCGAAAGGCCTCTCTAATGGCTTCGGATACCAGAACCCAGGGTGTTTGGTCCAGTTTATCGGGATGATTGGACAGATAGTCTTCGACAACCAGCTTCACCTCTTTGATTTTAACGCCTTTTGGGATGCAAATCTTTTCCGGCTTCACTGTACCATCATGTATCCCACGGTAGGCAAAGGTGACACCTGAGATAAATCCCAGACCATAGCCGTAAAGCTGTGGATCGCTGCTTTCGATGCAGGCCAGAAGACTATGGCCGCTGGTCATCGGGCCACAATCGGCAGAACCGGCGGTAGCCGGCACCAGAAAAACGGCCGCGATTATCAATATTGAAAGCGACTTCATACAATCCCCTCCTTTCCCCCTTTAATGCCTTGGAAGGGTGTTGAATACAATCTGATGCGCATACATCAGCTAAAGATTTTTATGGCGCTTATTAAAGGCCGTCTGCTTTATATAAAGGTTCAGGAGGCGGGAAGCAAGAAAAAGGTTGCGTGTTGCGGATCACTGGCCGCTTGCTTCTGGTCACTGGCTGCTGGCAACTGATCCTCATAAAATCTTCTAGCAGCAAGTCGTGAGCAACCAGGGTAAGAAAATGCTGACACCTGCTTGTTGCCGCGTAGCTCGACAAAGCGAAGACGGAACTTGTGACCACTGAAACGATGAGGCGATCAGCCATTGAGCTGCAACACAGAGCCCGGGGCTCGACACCCGCAGATAGGCTAGGGTCGTTCTACCAATATTGACATCGAATGAGTGGTCTGCCCCCTGCCGCTGCGCTGGGAAAGAATCTCTCTGAAAACTTCGTTGTACCTGGTGTCCGCCCCGCCGATCTCCACCCATTGCCCGAATGGGACTGTCAATTCCGTCTGGGCCCCGAAAAAACGGATAACCGCATCGTCACGGTCGTCATAGGCGATGCGCGGAACAATTTTTAAGATGACATTGTCGCCAGCGAGTGTCGGCGTGACTTCAAACCCGCTTTCAACGCTATGCCATTCGACCGTTGCGCCGCCCGGAGCATGGCGCCTGATAAAAGGCGAACTGCTCAAATAAGGGATTTCTTTGCCTGTGCGAACAAAAGCCGGGCTGCCGGACATGGCAACCACAAAAGCCTCGGTGCTGCCGCTTCGCCGGTAGGCGTGACTTCTGGAATTAATGCTCGTTCTTTCTTTTTTTCGGCCCCCGGCATCAACCCTGCGATCGTTGCTGGAATACCGGCCGCCAACGGCGTGCGCTTCCTGATCTCCGCTGTGGCCGCTATGAAATCGCACGCGTATGCGGACCTGTTCAACCGGGGTGTCAAATCGTTCAACATAGTCGTACACGCGTTGGATCGCCTCGGCGCTATCCACGATGACCAGTGAATTGACTCGCTGACTGACGGTAACGCTGCCGTCATCTGAAAGCAGGCTTTGAACAACAGGCACCAGCTCCACGGCACGGCGATATTGAACTTTTATGACTGCGACTTCTTTGGCAGCCGCAAAATTGGCCATAATAAATGCGGTCAAAATCAGAACCAGAACTCGCAAATCCTTGAAGCTTTGTTTATCATATAGCATCATCAGCATTAATTCCTTTGACTGTAGAATAAAAAAATTTTATCATGCCCCTCGCTGTAGATCAAATAATCCTCATTTTACAATTTATTACGCACAATGGTTGCTAACCAAGCATGAGCGATTCAAATTAAAAAAAATTGATCGTTCGACCCTGTACACAGACCCTGAGGCGCTCGAAGGGAGGCTCTCGACGGGTAAGATTCCATTAAAAGTTAATTCTCTTTTTTTATTTGAAACGCACATAAGGGGGAGATGATGTTTTTAGACCTGTTAAAAAAAAGACGAAGTATCCGAAAATACCAGGACCGGCAGTTGGATTCAGAAACAATTGACCAACTGGTAGAGGCGGCGTTGCGCGCCCCGACATCAATGGGCAAAAATTCATGGGAATTTGTGGTTGTGACCGAACCCGATTTGCTGCAAAAACTGTCCAGTGCAAAGCCACATGGCGCCACGTTTTTAAAAAATGCGAACCTGGGAATTGTCGTCTGCGGCGACCCGCAAATAGCCGATGTGTGGATCGAGGACGCATCGATTGCGTCAGCTTTTATCCATCTGGCGGCTACATCCCTTGAGTTGGGCAGTTGCTGGATTCAGATCAGAGAAAGGAAACACGATGACCGCCAAACGGCCGAAAGCTATATAGCCGAACACCTCAACCTGCCTGCGCATATGAAGGTGGTATCCATTATTGCCATCGGCCATCCGGATGAAGTCAAGCCGGGGCATCCCAGAGAATCGCTGCCCTATGACAAGGTGTCGCTTAACACCCATGGCAAGCCGTTAACAAGACTCACTTGAGGTCCGTCTAATAATTAAGGCTATCATCAGATGAAGTCGATTTTTCGTTTGACTAAGAACCGCATTGAAAAATATAATGCGGATAACGAGAAGCTGTCTCAAAAATAGTAGATTACGTCTAAGGGCAAGGCGAAAACCGATTCAAAAGTGGAGCATACACGACAGTATTCGAGCATTTTGAATCGGTTTTTAACGCAGCCCTTGGGCGTAAGATGCATTTTTGAGATAGCTTCGAATTGATCTTTTGATAGGGAACCCCGTTAGCTGATTATGGTTGATGAAAAACGATACCTGACCGCCCAGGAACTGTTAAATGATTCATTTGAGCTGGGTCTGCGCATTTTTAAAAGCGGGTTCAGACCCAGTTTTATTATCGGCGTTTGGCGGGGCGGTACGCCCGTAGGGATTGCAGTCCAGGAAATAATGGACCATCTGGGCGTTAAAACCGATCATATCGCTATCCGCACCTCTTCTTATTACGGAATCAAAAAAAGAGACAAAGAAGTCCGCGTCCATGGGCTAGAGTATGTTATCCGGCAGGCCAACTGGGAAGACGGCCTGCTGATCGTCGATGATGTCTTTGATACCGGCAGCAGCATCAAGGCTGTTATCGAGACCCTGACGACGAAAATGCGCCGCAACCTGCCAAAGGACATCCGGGTTGCAACGGCCTGGTTTAAGCCCAAATTTAATCTAACAGACATCGTTCCGGATTATTATATTCATGAGACCGATCAGTGGCTGGTGTTTCCCCATGAACTGGAAGGCCTGTCCCGTGAAGAGATATTTACGAATAAATCCGGCATGAAAAAGCTGTTCGAGGATGCGGGGCTGGCATAAGCGCAGGGGCCCTGAGGTAATAGGTGTTCTAATTTCGGCTTTGGTTTCAAAAAAAATATAACCCCTGCAATAATATATATTGTTTTCCATTAACCAATAGTGCTACCATAAACTAGTCCCATAATGCTTGCCCTCTTTTTTCGCGGTTTGGTGTTATGGCTAGGCTATCTCGGTTGTCCCATTTTGGGCGACTGGGATAGCCTGTACTTTTTGAACCCCTCGATTTCCGGTGGTCGGCGTTATTAAGATGCGGTTTTGAAACAGCTAATCGTGTGCCGCCCCAGAAATTATTGACAAAATAAGAGCGTGTTGTCTCGCCATGCCATTTTCAGAGAGGCGCTATGAATTACAGAGTTGTGCCGCTCCGATATTTGGGATTCAACCCGCGCTGAAGGAGATCTCATTTGGACATCATCCGCAAGATATTAAAACCCGCTGTCTGGATGCTGGCGTTCCACATACTGATGCTATCCGGACCCTATCAATCGGTATGGGCGGCAATCATCAGCACCGAGGAAACGATTCATTTAGACCGTGGAGAGCGCATACGGGACCGATTGAGCATTTACCTGATAAGAGAGGATATCAAGGCGGTTCTGGAATCCCGGGGGATCGATCCTGCAGCGGTTCAAGCCCAGGTGAATAGCCTGACAGACGCCGAGCTCGAACAGATCGCAGATCAGATTGATCAGCTACCGGCTGGCAGTGGGTTTTTTGAAACGTTTCTTATCGTTGTTTTATTGGTTTTTGTGGTTCTTTTACTAACAGACATCGCCGGCTATACTGATGTATTTCCTTTTGTTAACAAACAGGCGACGGGCAAAACGTCTCGTGCCCCGGCAGCGGTTAAACCCAATGCACCGACCCCGACGCCGACTTCCCAATCGACTTTAGGAATCAATCCCGATAAACCTTTCATCGTTTATTTTAACGCCAACTCAAATGATCTGACCGCCACAGCATATGAAAGGTTAGATCGTGTCGCGCTCTTTCTGGCGAAAAATCCGCAAACCAAAATTAATGTGATCGGGTTTTCAGATGCAACCGGCACGTCATCCTATGATCAGATGGTGTCGGAAGTTCGCGCCAACACCGTTAAAAACTATCTGATCGCAAAAGGGGTTGAATCTTCAACAATTTCAACTGCAGACGGCGGTGCACACTCGGCAAATAGCCAAACAAACAGCCGCGTGGTTATCGAATTTAAATGATCATCCTGCGCCCGGTCTAAGACGCAAGCTGTAAAAAAAAGCCTAGCTGGCTACAGCAGTCAGTCGTGCTACCGGACGCTCGCTCATCAGCCAGTGTACAAAAGCCGCCATAAGGCCCAAAGCGACCCCCAGCCACCAGACCACATCGTAGCTGCCGCTGCGATCATACAGCCAGCCACCCAGCCACACACCGATGAAACTGCCCACCTGATGGCCCAAAAATACGACTCCGTAAAGCATGGCCATGTAACGGGTCCCGAACATAAGCGCTACCAGACCCGAGGTGGGCGGTACGGTGGCCAGCCACAAAAATCCCATGGTGGCACTAAATACCAGCACGGATGCGAGGCTGACAGGGATTAGCATGAACAGGGTGATGACCACTGCACGCGCAGCATAGATATACACCAGCAGATAGCGCATAGACATTTTGCTCGACACAATCCCTGAAAAATAGGCACCAAATACATTACACAGCCCGATAACCGATATGCTCCAGGCACCCACTTTAGGGTCAAAGCCCAAATCGGTGATAAACGCCGGCATGTGGGCGGTGATAAATGCCACATGAAACCCGCAGACAAAAAACCCCATCACCAACAGTAAAAAAGATCGGTAATGGATGGCTTCTTGCAGGGCCTGTGGCACCGTCTGCTCAGTTATGCTGTGTCCGCGCCCGGCCGGTTGCCTTCCTGAATAAGGTGCCAGCGGAATGGCCAGCACTGCCATTAGCAAAGCCGAGCCCGCTAAAATGTTGAGAGTGGTGGCCCAGCCATAAGCGTCAATTAAAATTTGGGCCAGCGGCACGATCGCAAACTGCCCGACGGAGCCGGCCGCCGTTCCGAGCCCCAGTGCCCACTGCTGCCGTTGAGGGCCCACCGCTCTGGCCATGGCCGGCAGGATGATACCAAATGAAGTTCCCGCAATACCCGCTCCGACCAACATACCGGCGGTCGCATTCAGCCCCCAGGCGCTCGTCACCCCCGGCATCAAGACCATTCCCAGGGCGTATAAAAAGGTTCCGGCAATGACGATCTTAACGTTCCCAAAACGATCCGCCAGCCCGCCGGCAAAAAAAGCAACGATGCCCCAGAAAAGATTTTGAACCGCCAGAGCGATGGATATGACTTCACGCCCCCAGCCGTTGGCTTCGGTAATGGGCTTTACGAACAACCCGAAACCGGCACGATAGCCAAACGATAGCAGCAACAGCAGACAGGCGGTGGCAATTAGAAAACTGCTGGAGCCACCACTTTTAGGTGTAGTTGAAATGTTCACCGGATAAGAATCCCTTTGTGAGCGGTTATCAAATTACCATAACCACACCGGCACGGTTTTCAAGATGATAAAATGTTTGCCAGCGAATGGGTTCGGCCGTGCTGTACTTTACAAGGATCGGAAATAGAAACCGGGCACGACCGTCAAAGGAGGATAAGGCATTTTGACATATAGAAATTCATTGTTACCCTCTGATTGAGCGCCACGGCCTATTTTTTTTCATGCGCGCTTCAGAATATAAACAAACTCAACAAGGCTCGTGCTGAGAGCCTTTTATATAAATGGAGAACAACCTTATGGAAACACAAGACAAACATAGGATTTTTTACAAAACCGAAGAAGTGGATGGCCTGGAAATCTTTTACCGCGAGGCCGGTCCGAAAGACGAGAAAACGATTTTGCTGCTGCATGGCTTTCCGACCTCATCTCATATGTTTCGAAACCTGATTCCGCAGCTGTCGGACCGATTTCATCTTGTCGCCCCGGACTATCCCGGATTTGGCAACAGCACCATGCCGGGTGTTGGCGAATGGGACTACACCTTTGATAATATCGCCGATATAATTGACCGCTTCGCTGAAAAAAAGGATTTGCAGCGCTATAGTCTTTATGTGATGGATTACGGCGCGCCGGTAGGGTTTCGCATTGCAGCGCGGCATCCGGAAAGGATAGAGTCTTTGATAATTCAAAACGGCAACGCCTATGAAGAAGGACTGCGCGATTTCTGGGATCCGATTAAAGCTTACTGGAAAGAGAAATCAAAAGAAAATGCCGCTGCACTCCGAGATAGCCTGCTGACCATCGAAGCCACAAAATGGCAATATACCAATGGGGTGCGAAATACGGAAACCATCGCACCTGAAAATTGGTTCAACGATCAATATCTGTTGGAAAGACCCGGCAACAAGGACATTCAGCTGCAGCTGTTCTACGATTATGGCTCCAACCCGCCGTTGTACCCACAGTGGCAGGCCTATTTTCGTGAGTATCAGCCACCGACCTTAATTGTGTGGGGCAAAAACGACACTATTTTTCCGGAAGAAGGCGCCCATCCCTACAAACGCGATCTGAAAAATATCGATTTTCACATTCTTGATACCGGACATTTTGCGCTGGAAGAAGACGGTGACACCATCGCCGATCTGATCACCTGCTTCCTGGCCAAACACACCGATCTGTTGGCCCGCCATCCGGAAGCCTTGGGAAAGTGTAAGGTTGCCGCCTAAATCAATCCGGGAACAAATTGAGCTCTTTCCAGCCTCCCTATACACTTACTAAAAACCCCCATTTTCCCAACCGGGAAAATGGGGGTTTAATCTTTAATTTTTAAAACGACACAAACCTGTCCTAAAAATAGTAGTTAGCGTTCGAGGACAAGGCGCAAAATCAATTCAAAAACGGAGTATGCACGTTAGTATTCGAGTATTCTGAATTGATTTTTAACGCAGTCCTCGGGCGTTAGATGCATTTTTAGGACAGGTTTTAGCAGAATTCAACACCTACACCATACGCATAATCAGCGCCGTCCTCTACGCCGGTTTCTTTACACCATTTAACGATTCCACAATATTCATTGGGGCAGGATTTAAAAGGTGGGTTATCAAGTCTGAATTTAATCCGGGTTCCGGGTCGGAAGGTAAATTCAGTGACAAAAAACATACCGTCACCACTCATATTGTTTATTTTACCATACGCAAAGGAGCCCTTGTGCTCGTCCTCCAGCAAAATGGTCGAATTATGGTAAAACCGTTTGCATTTTCGGTAGTCAATCGCAGCTTCCATTCTTCACCTCCATTTATCAGGATGTCATCTTCGAATTCATAGGTCTTAATCGCACTACCGCTCAGGGTCAACGTACAATTAAACGGGATGAATTAGCTGTTTAGCAACCTAAAGCCATTTTCTGAAAAAGATTCTATACTACATTGTGGTATATGTCAAGTTTAGAATTTGGCTGCCAAGAAAATTTGAAATGTATTTCTGGTATGTCTTCGGAATTTAATTACAACCAAAGGATTGGGTGATGTCACCGGATTCATGACCAAAATCCGCTTTGAAAAATCCGAAGCGCTGGCCTTCGAACCAGTGAAAATCATTCCCCCCCCAGTACATTTGATCCTTCAAGCGTGTTTCGGCATAAAAATAGATAAAGCGGTTGCGGGTATCGGCAATGTGTTTTTTTTGGCCCGCATTCAGCGAAAACCAGCCCCGGGTTGCCCAGTGTTCCGGCTCATTTTTAGCCGTCAAAAAACGCACGGCAACATAAATTCGGTGTTTACAATTGTTTTTTACAAAAACCTTTGTAAACACATCATCAGCGGAATCCTCATCGGCCAGCGCCTGTCGAATCTGGGCTAAGATGGCATCGGCGGTTGCTTTGTCTTTTTTGATGATGTGATCTTCTTTGGCATCCACAATAACCTGGGTGGATTTGGATGTCACCGGAACAATTTTGATGTTAATCGCCAATTCCGGTGTAGAGGCCAGAATAACGGTCTCATCTGTATAGGGCGTTACTGAATGCACTCGCACGTCCATGCGTGTCAGGGCCTTTCGGGCAGCAGCTGTAACCTTTGGCTCATCGCCCATTACGGTTTCTTTGGCAATATTCGAAGTGGTATAGCGATAGTACTCGCCGCCCCCGGCCATCGCCCCGGGCACAACCACCTCGGTACAACCGCCCAGCAGCCCGATACAGATCAACAGTCCGATTACGGCCAAAACGATTTGAAAAACATTTTTGTCTGTCAGGTAATGTGGCATCATCTTTACTTTTGGCGGCGATAAGCATTGCGAACTCGTTTCCGGTGAGGTTAAAGTAAGCAGCTTTTGTTCTTTTTCAATAATTTCAAGTCATTTAGGAGCTGGAGATCAACGCCCTTTATTGACGATAGGAATCGGTTCGTGCTACAGACTGAACATCTCAACAGATGTGCTAAAGATGCGCTAACCGCAAGCCAGCTTTCCCTAGTTTGAAGATCGGCGTGGAGAAAAAAATGGAATCAGTAACCATTTTCCAGATCGTCGCTTTTATTCTGGCATCCATTGCGATAGCCGCTTTGTCCTGGCGCTCTCTGGGAAACCCCGGATGTCATGGCTTCTATCGGTTTTTCGCATTCGAAGCTATTCTGATCATCATTGTGCTCAATATTCCCTTCTGGATAAAAGAAGCTTTTTCTCCTGCTCAAATCGCATCGTGGTTCCTGCTTATTTTTTCAGTTGTCTTCGTCGTTCAGGGAGTTTACTGGCTTCGCAAAATAGGGGGCGCGGCTCAAAGAACGGACAGTTGCTGTCGTCGTTACACGGCAGGCTCGCTCCCGCTAACTCGCAGCCGGGCAACAGCGCCCAAAGCGCAAGCAAGCCCGCGAGGGGCGAGTGGCGTGGCAGGCGGCG
>CAZJHF010000039.1:0-15734 GCA_964545505.1 uncultured Desulfobacterales bacterium
ATAATAATCAAGTTATACTTTAACTTATTTGGTGTTCATTTAATCTCAAAGTCAACTTCTCATACTACCCACACCCATTAATGATGCTTTCCGTCCAGCCAGTATGGATTAATCAGGTCCTCGAAAATGGTCATGGCCGCTTCAGCGCCCTGGCCCGATGCGGTGACGATCTGTTTGTAACCGCCCTCCACGTCTCCGCCGGAATAGACACCTGGAATGGTGGTGCGGTGCTTGCCGTCCTGCTGGATATAGCCGTCCGCATTGATTTTGAGACCGAATTTTTCGGCCAGCTCCACCGCCGGCTCATATCCGATGGCGATAAAGACACCGTCGGTTTTAAATTCGGTTTTCTCTTCGGTCTTGTTGTTGATCAGCAAGACTTCATTAACGCGCTCTTCTCCCCGAATTTCTTTGACTTCGGTGTCCCACAGCACCGGGATGTTATTGTCAACCAGCTGCTGGGCTAAAAATTCCTGCGCACGCAGTTTATCCCGTCGATGAATCAGGGTAACATTGATGCCCATGTGGAACAGATGCAACGCTTCGGTAACGGCGCTGTTGCCGCCACCGACCATAATCACTTTTTTATTTTTAAACAGCGGCCCGTCGCAGGTGCTGCAGTAACTGACCCCCCTGCCGGCCAATCGCTTTTCACCGGGAATGTTCAGATGCCGGTGATTGGCTCCGGTGGCCAAAAGGACGGTTTTCGTATTAAACTGCCGGCGATTGGTTTTAACCGTAAACGGTGGGCCGGATTGAATATCCACCACCGCTTCACCCTGAAAGATCTGGACATATTGCAGGGCATGGCTGACCATGATGTCTACCAGTGATTTACCGCCCACCGATGTAAAACCGGGGTAATTTTCAACGATTGGCGTTGTGGCGACCTGACCGCCGAGCGCGTCCCGCTCGACGATGGCCGTGCGCAATCCACTGCGGACCGCATAAATGCCGGCCGTTAAACCCGCCGGCCCGCCGCCGACAATCAACAAATCGGTTTCAACCAGCTCGGCATCATTGTCGGGTATAAAAATGGTCTGGGCTTCTAATTTTTCCAGCGACAGAACAAAAACTTCTTCCGGTTGAGCACCCTGACCGATCAGGACATCGTTGGCAAATGCCTGAGGCACGCTCTGGGCCGAATACTGATCGGCCAGTTCCGGTTCGCTCTGGATATCGATAATTTCCAGCGAAATCTTATCCGGCATTTCAATGGCAGCCTTGACTGCATTAATGGCCTGCTGGGGGCAATACGGGCAGGTGGGGCTGACGAATATCTTGACATGCCGCTCGGAATCGATTTTTTGAATCACCTTTAAGGCTTGATCACTCAGCTGGCTTTGCCCCAGACCGATGAGGATCAGTATTTCCAAAAATGTGCGCGCCTCTTCACCCATGGGTGCCCCGAGCCAATGAATAGTATATTTTTCCGGAGCAATCACCAGCGTGGGGGAATGGGTAACATTCCACTGTTTGGCCTGCTCGTGATCTAGATCATATTCTCGCAGGGTGATCTTGTCGCTCAACTGGCGAAATGCGCGAATCACCTCCCGGTTAGCATTTGTGAACACATCTTCGTGGCCTTTGGCCGTAAACAGAAAAAGTGGAATTTCATTGGGCAATTGCTCAAAGGTTGCTTTGAGCTGTTGCAAATACGCCTGACTGGCCATTTCACTTTGTCGGGGGTCCATTTGAGATGGATCTTGCATCGTCAATCCTTCCTTTTTTTAAATTTGAAACGATCAGCTTAGGATTTATATTCTAAGTTCAACAATTGCAAGTGTCAACCGGGTTTAACCTTTACGGAGATAGGAGGTTATATGACTCAAAATCCCTTAATTGTCGGTGTGATGGGAGGCGGGAGCGCTGATAATGAAACCACTCAAAATGCATACCAACAAGGAAAGCTGTTTGCAGTCAAAACTCCCGAAGAGGTGATTGCCCAAATAGACGTCTTATTCCCTAAAAATGAGGGCGCGGCTTAATCGTCGAAACCGCTTGTTTCCAGCAATGCACGGGCGAGTTTAAGATCTTCTGGATGTGTAATTTTTATGTTGCTGCGACTGCCGGGTATAATTTTAACCGTTGCGCCGAGTCGCTCTACAAGCGAGGCATCATCGGTGCCCCTAAAACCGTCCTTTTTGGCAAAGGCATGCGCTTTTTTAATCAGTTTTAGCTGAAACGCCTGGGGCGTCTGGGCCAGCCACAAGGTTTCGCGCGGCCGGGTTTGAATGATTTCATTTTTGGCATTGACCTGTTTGACCGTATCGAAAGCCGGCAGGCCCAAAATACAGGCGCCATGTTGGTGAGCACTCTCAATACAGGCCAGCAGATGTTCCTGTCGCACAAACGGGCGTACCCCATCATGAATCAATACAATGCCATCGTCGTTTTCGATCGCCTCGAGGCCGTTGTCCACCGAATCCTGGCGTCGGGCTCCTCCAATAATAAGCTCCGTCTTTTTTTCCCCGCCGACAGCGGGCAAAACTTTCTGGCGGACAAATTCAACATCTTCTGCCGGCAGCGCCACAATGATTCGATCGATCGGATCACAGCGGTTAAATGTCATCAGAGTGTGCGCTAATATCGGTTTGCCGTCGAGGTCTTTATATTGCTTGCGCTTGGAATCCTGCATGCGCAGGCCCTTCCCCGCCGCTACAATTATTGCGTATATCATCGTCAATATTCGCTGGTGATTGTATGTTAATAGAAGCTGTCTTTCAGTTAGTTGCAAATCATATTGTTCGGTTAGCCGGTTGAACCCGTTATTTTAAATAACTTAGCGCTTCTGGTAGCGGCACGCCCTTGCCCATGGTGTCTTCACCGTAGTTTACGCCGGCAAGGATTTCGATATCCTTTAAGGTGCGCACGTCTCCTTCAAAAACAACCTGGTCGAGTTTTTCTTTTTGAATCTTGCCACCGGCCCATTGAAGATCCAGGACACTGCTGCCATCAAACCGATCCGATCCAACGCACAGTTCAACCTGTCCGCCGTAATGCTGAACGATTTTGGCCACCAGCAGGCAGGGCCGGCTGTGAAATCCAAGTTTAACCGGAACCCCCACCTTAATGGTTGAGCGCTCGATATTGACGTTAAGGATTTTCTCGGCCAATTCAATGCCGCTGGTTAAAAAGTGGCAGGCGTTAAATAAACCGTAGTTTATCGTGCGATCCAGCAGTGATTTAGGGTTAACCAATTTGGACAAGCGCACCTGAACTTTTTTGTAAATTTTTTTATATCCGGCCTCATGCAGATGGCGCTCATAAAAATGAAGCAGCCGACCGATCATTTGAAGAAGATGGAGAACAACTGAAAAATACCCTCGCAACTGTTTGAGTTCTCGATTGCCGAATCTAAAGCCACCGTGAATAACGTAAGTATCAAAGGAAGATTGCAGATTGTGCACCAGCATTTCATAGCGTCTGATTTCAACCTCATTGACCCTTTCGGGAACCAAGGTCAAGATATCTTTGTAAGGATACGGATCGTAAAACTTAAGCTGATCAAAACTTTTAGCAATATTTAGAAATTCGCTTGAAATTTTGACAATATTTTTCTTTTGCTGATCTTTATCTTTGTCATCAATATCATAGTCCAGCATTTGACTGGTGACCACACTCGGAAAATCAGCTGCGGTGTATGCCGTTTCTGGCATTAGGATTTTTAGATTTTGTGCTTCTTTGATGATGACCGGTGCCATTTTGATCAAAGCGCTATTTAAAAATTCTAGTGTTGTTTCACCTTGTCCGGGGAAGTCACCAATATCCGCCAGATCATAAAACACCAGACGATTGGATATATGCTTTTGAAAATTTGCAGCCAGACTCAGGTGGCGAATGGCTGCGGTCAATTCCCGGTAAAAATACCAGTTCGAATTATTTTTGGCGCCATGAAAATCTAAAAAGTCCTCGAGCAGCATGGAGGTCGAAATAAGGGTGGAATACAGTTTTTGCGTGAAGGTGGTCGCGGGTCGGTCAAGATCCGAAATGTAAACGCAGCATTTTAAATAATCATTAGAAAAAATGCGTATTTTTTCAGCAAATGAGTCCTCAACTGCTGATGCTGCTTTTTTCATCGAAGGTTGCTATTCCTTATTTATCAGCGATGCCTACAAGATAGAATGCCAGCAATACATCTGTTGGCCTCAATAATTGACAACGGTATTTTTCTTATAACGCTAAAGGGTAACGGCCAGAGTAAGCCGTAAGCCGAATTCTGTTCCCGGATCGGGTTACCCCTGCCGGGCTACGATCATTCATCTATGGATGCCGGTTGCCCGACACCTCTTGCGACCTACCCGGAAGCTTGGGCGGGCCACCCTCAAACGCTCCCCTATTTGGTCTTGCACCGGGTGGGGTTTGCCGAGCTTCCCCGGTCACCCGGGGAACTGGTGCGCTCTTACCGCACCGTTTCACCCTTACCCGGCATCAAACTATCCAGTTTGATGCCGGGCGGTATGCTTTCTGTTGCACTTTCCTTCGCGTTACCGCGACTCCACGTTATGGAGCACCCTGCCCTGCGGTGTTCGGACTTTCCTCCAGATTAGGATTAATCCAGCGATCGTTTGGCCTACTCTGACCGTTTTGAGGTATTTTTCCAGTAAATCAGTCGTTGGCACATCGGACATTTTGTCAAATGATTACCGCGTTGCAATTCATTATACATTTGCGGCGGAATGTTCATATGACAGCCCTGACAAACAGCATCTATAACAGCAATGATGGCCACGTCATTGCTCTGTGTTGATTTTACCTTATTGTATGTCTTAAGTAATGCGGTATCAATACCAGCGGAAATGGTTTTCCATTGCGCATCGAGGTTTTCGAGTTGACGCTTTCCCTCTTCGGTTTCCCTGTGGATGATTTCCGTTTCGGTGTTTACCTGCTTTTGAAGTTCTGAGTATTCTGCTTCTTTAGACTTGAGTGAACCTTCTGCCTGTTCAATATCATCCAGAAATTCGATCATATCATCTTCTAAATTTGAATTTTTCTTTTTGAGATCTTCAATTTCTTTCAATGATGACTGATATTCTTTGTTGGTTTTCACCGAACTCAGCTTTGCTTCACTTTTCTTAATACGGTCAAGATTCAAACGGACATCTGCTTCGTAGTTGCGATATTTTTGATTGAGTTCATCGATCACCGATTGCTGTCCTTCAATAACCTGTTTGAAGGCAATGCGTTTGCTGTCAAGCTTTTCCAGTCGCCGATCAACATTGTTTAAATTGGTTTTGATGCTGCCGGTGTCGATCTCAATCTGCTGCAGGTTAACCAAGGCTGTAATTTGTTCTTTTTTGATAGTTTCCATCGTATCTATGCCTGCCTGTTATGCGCTTTTATAAAAACCTAAAGGGATCTTTTTCAATCGTGCACGCCTTAACTTTAGCGCTTATTCCCGCTTCGGTCAGTAGATACTTCAACCGCTGCGCAAGCGCTTCGACCATAAGGTGCTCAGATGCAAAATGCCCGATATCAATAATCGCCCGTTGTTCGCTTTCAGCATCCCGCGCATTATGATAATGAATATCTCCACTGATGTAAACTTCAGCCTCTGACGATAAAAATGCTGGCACGAGACTCGAGCCGCTGCCACTGCATAGCGCCACCTGCGATACTTTCATTTTCAGATCACCGGTAACTCTTACAGAATTAAGCTTGAGCTTATTTTTAACCATGGACACCAGTGATTTTAGGCTGCTGGGTTTGTCAAGTACACCCAGCCGTCCAATTCCATACGCCACCTCATCGCTGGCACAAAGACTCGCCTCTTTTTGAGATGACGCTTCAACCTTGATGGGTTGCAATATTGCCAGACGTTTAAGCTCCAACCGTTGTGCCAGAATGTCATTGACCCCATCGCTGACAATATCAAAATTGGTATGTGCAGCGAAGATTGCCAGCTGATGTTGTGCCGCCATCTGGATAATGGATCCGCCGGGCGTGCCAAAATTAATGGATTTTAAGGGTCGGAAAATCAATGGATGATGCGTTATTAATAAGTCAACCTTATTCTTACAGGCTGCTGCGATCACATCTGCAGCCGGGTCTAATGAAATCCAAATTCGCTGAACTGGCAACTGGGGATCGCCAATCTGGAGTCCGACATTATCCCATTCTTCTGCAAGCCATGGCGGGACGAGGCGGTCCATAATCTCTATAATTTGTGCGACGGTGGCCTGCATGGTATCCGATTGTCCTTCCTTAAGGGTTTCACCCACCGAAGTGGAATTGGGGAATTTCGGAAACCCATTATTCCCTGATGAAAGTGAAACGCACCTCTAATAAACCCTGTTGTGAATATGCAATTCCGTGACGCTTTGATTCAAGCGGTGTTCTGAAACTAAAAAGGCGTGGTCAGAAAATCCCACACCTTTTGGAGAAAACGCTGACCGCTCGCAGCTTCCATCTTTGCGGGATTTTTAAACCCGCAGTCCTTTCGCGCCAACCAACAGATAAACGATTTAAACGTTTCGTTAAAAAATGAAAATTTAGATCTATCTTAGTCATTTTGCGGCGATTTTGGCATGGGCCCACCTGGGATCGAACCAGGGACCTACCGGTTATGAGCCGGTGGCTCTGCCAACTGAGCTATGGGCCCTGAAGCAATAGCGTTATCTAACGATAGCAAAATATTTTGTCAAGTTCAGCTTTCGATAAAATTTTTCAACTTACGACTTCGCGTTGGATGGCGTAATTTTCTCAGGGCTTTGGCCTCTATTTGTCGAATTCTCTCACGGGTAACCGCAAAATCCTGACCCACCTCTTCAAGCGTGTGGTCGGCTCTTTCGCCGATGCCAAAGCGCATGCGCAATACTTTTTCCTCACGGGGGGTAAGGGTGGCAAGCACTTTGCGGGTTTGCTCTGCCAGGTTCAAGTTTACGGCTGCATCCGATGGCAGCATAAACTTCTTGTCTTCTATAAAATCGCCCAGATGGCTATCTTCTTCTTCACCTATCGGTGTTTCGAGTGAAATCGGCTCGCGCGCAATTTTTAATACCTTGCGGACTTTTTCAAGCGGGATCTCCATTTTTTCGGCAATTTCTTCTGGTGTGGGTTCCCGTCCCTGCTCCTGTACCAAATAGCGGGATGTTCGAATAAGTTTATTAATTGTTTCGATCATATGGACCGGAATCCGTATGGTTCTGGCCTGATCCGCAATGGCGCGTGTAATGGCTTGCCGAATCCACCAGGTGGCATAGGTACTGAATTTATAACCCCGCCGATACTCAAATTTGTCCACGGCTTTCATCAATCCGATGTTGCCTTCCTGAATAAGGTCCAAAAATTGCAGACCGCGGTTCGTATATTTTTTGGCGATGCTAACGACCAGTCGCAAATTGGCTTTGGTCAACTCACTTTTGGCCAATTTTGCTCGAAAACGACCCTCTTCGACGGCTGACATGACACGCTTGAGTGCGCGGTTATGGGCTTTTAATTCATTTTCGCGGGCCGAAATGTTTTCGATGATTTTCTTGAGCTCCTTATGCAGTAATCCCAATTGTTCTTTGGGCAGGTCACATCGCGGAGCAGCCCATTTTACGAACTTGGTCTTGGTGTTTAAATGCTCTTTGAGGCCCGAGGCTGAGGTATCAACGATATTAGCGCCCCGGTTGAGCATTTTATTCATTTCGTCAAACCACAGGATCTGGGCACGAATATTGGCCTCAATATTATCGATAACATTGGCCTCGAGACGCCAGTCTTTTAAGAGTTCAAAAATCTTATCGGTTCGTTGGGACACCTGTTGCTTTAGTTTATTCTTTGCCTCCTGCCCAAATTTATTGACAAATAATTTTTCTCGAATGTCTTTATTTTCATCATGGAGCTTCCGGATTTTGCGGATCGTAGTTAAAAACTTTTCAGTTTGCGCCATTTCATCAATATATGTGTCACCTTCATCGACGTCTCGGAGTACATTTTTAGGGCGTATATTTCCTTCCCCAATTTCCTCTCCAAGAGTGAGGATGCTTTCCACTCCTGTAATGGTTTCCAGCAGAGCGTGTAATACTTCTTGTTCTCCGGCTTCTATCTTCTTTGCAATTTCGACTTCTCCTTCTCGGCTTAGAAGCGTGACCAGGCCCATTTCACGAAGATACATTTTAACCGGATCTGTAACCGTTCCAAAATCCGTATCTCTTACGGTTTGACTGACCGGTTTCTTTGCTTTTTTCTTTTTCTTGCTAATCAGTTTCTTTTTTGTTTTTTCATCGACCACTTCAATTTCATTTTCATCGAACATAATGAGAGTTTCATCAATTTGTTCGGGTGACAGCAAATCCGAAGGTAGCAATTCATTGATTTCCTCATAGCTTAAAAAACCCTGCTTTTTACCTTTGGTCAGCAGTTTTTTAATGGCTCTCTTTGTTGCATTTTTTGCTTTGGTTGCGGCTGCTTTGGTTTTCAGCGCTGGGCTTTTGATGGTGCGGGCTTTTGCTTTAGCTCTGGGATCCGCGGTTTTGGTCTTGCGAGCCTTGGCTTTTGCCTTGGTTGCCGCGCCTTTTCGCTTGGTTGCGGCGGCTCTGGTTTTAGCGGTAGTTGATTTGGTTTTGGACGCCCCGGCTTTATTTCTGGTCGTGGCCACTTTTGCCCGGGTTGTTTTTGCTTTGGTTTTGGCTTTCGTGACGGCGGCCCTGGTTCGAGTGGCTTTGGTTCGAGTGGCCTTGGATCGGGTTCTGGCTGTCGCTGCTTTGGTTTTGCGCGCCGCCACTTTTTTCTTCGGCGTTGCAGTTTTACTTCTGGAAGTAGCGGTTTTGCCCTTCATCGCCGTTGATTTGGTTCTGCGTGTTGCGGCTCTGGCCTTGGTCGACACTGATTTGCTTTTGCGTGTTGCGGCCCTGGTCTTAGTCGACGCTGATTTGGTTTTGGGTGTCGTCGCCCTGGCTTTACGCGTAGCTGTTTTGACTCTTGTCTGTGCTGTTCTGGCTCGAGGTGTCGTTTTTCTTGCTTTAGTGGCCTGAGTAGCACGTTTTCGTGCGGTCACTTTTTTTGCGGTGCGCTTGGCAGGCCCGCTTTTGGAAACCGTTTTTTTGGTGGTTGCCCGTTTTGCGGCTCTTTTTGCGGTTCCCTTTTGTGTAGCAGATTTTTTTGCCATAAAATCATGCCCTCCGGAAAAAACTTGAATTCGACCCCGCTGGATCAGCGGTTATCAGCTGTTGTCGAAAGTTTCTAATGTTGAATATAATTGATCAGCATTATAAGCCAATCGGTAATATGGGTTATTGACCTGTTAAATACCGTTTAAGTGTGCATCCGCCTGCAGTGGCCTAATGAATCATTTTTTGCAATCGGTTTAAAAAACACTCTGACACCTCAACTATTTAATCTTATATAAAATCTATATTTTAAATGAGCATAGTCAAGCTCCAACAGGCAGTTATTTGTTCTGCGCTCAGGCCGATCTTTGTTTCTGGCTGCGCACGGCCAGCTGTTGCTTTTTTTTTAACAGTTTTGCCAGTGTTTCTTGATCGTTCATTTTTTCGGCAGCTCTTATTTGTTCCAGAACCTGGCGATCGCGACGCCGCTGCCCGTTTTTGACGAATTGCGCAATCAGATTCAAGCACCCATCTTTTTCCCATGATTCCTCGATCATTGCCAGCGAGGATATCAGTCTTTCAAGATCGGGTTTATCAATAAACAGCTCTAATATTTGCTTATCCGACGTTATTCGACTTTCAAGGATCGTGGTGGCAATTGAATGTAATCGGGGATTATCAATGTATTCGATAACGTCAAATTTTTGAATTTCAGGCAGTATGGCGGGAAATTGTAACATCATAGCAATAATCTGGCGTTCCAGTCGGCTCCCCTCGCTTTGGACGAAGTCCGCTCTTTTGCCGCTATTTTTGACTTCCTTTGAAGCCGCACCTGCCCGAATCTCTTGTAAGATGATGTTTTCCTCAATGCCGATTCGTTCAGCTAACTGTTTGACATATAAGGACCTGGCAACATTATCATTAATGGTTGCTAACGGACTTTTTAGGTCAGCAACAACACGAATTTTCCCCTCGGTAGAAAGTCCGTGTTTGGCGATAGATTGCTCTATTAAAAACGACACAATACCGGGTGCCTGTGCTGCTGCTTTCTGAAAAGACGCCACGCCCTCTTTTCTTAAATAGGTGTCCGGATCATGTCCGTCGGGCAACACCAGAATTTGGGTATCCGCATTTTCCTCGCGAAAAACATCACCGCGGCTGAAATCCACATGTTCCTGCCAAAACGTATCGACACATCGCCTGGCAGACCGAATTCCGGCTTCATCAGAATCATAAACCAGAATCAAGCGGGGAACATAGCGGCTCAACATCCGGACATGTTCGACCGTCAGCGCGGTCCCAAGCGTGGCAACCGCATTTTCGATTCCGTGCTGATGGAGGGTGAGCAAATCGAGGTAACCCTCGACGATGTAAATGCAATCCGTTGTGCGGCCCTTGTCTTTTGCCAGATACAACCCATACAAAGACCGGCTTTTGCTGTAAATCGGTGTTTCCGGAGAATTGAGATATTTGGGCAACGAATCATCCAGCACCCGCCCACCGAAGCCGATAACATTCTGGCTTACGTCAATGATCGGAAATACAACACGGTCCCGAAAACGATCATAATAACCCCGCCGGTCCTTTTTGGGCAAAATCAGTCCAGATCGTTCAACTTTTGCCAGCGGTACCGCGCTTTTGGAAAAAAAATTGATGATATTATCCCACCCCGACGGCGCATATCCGAGATTGAAGCGCTCGATGATTTCCGCTGACAAACCCCGTTTTTTAAGATAGGCCAGTGCCGATTTCCCGTTTGGACTGCGCAGCAACATTTTGTGATAATAAGCCATTGCCTGCCGATTGATTTTCAGCAGGCTTTCGCGTTCGCCCATGCGTTTTTTCTGTTCGGGCGTCAGGTGTTTTCTGGGAATATCGATATTATATCTGCGGGCCAGTAAACGGGCGGCCTCAGGAAAAGCAAGTCCGTCTTTTTTCATCAGAAAGCTGAATACGTTGCCGCCTGTCCCGCAGCCAAAACAGTAAAATATTTGTTTTTCCGGGCTAACGCTAAATGAAGGTGTCTTTTCAGAGTGAAACGGGCACAAACCGACAAAATTCTTCCCTGTTTTTTTCAGATTTACAACCTCTGATATCACAGCGACAATATCGGTCGCATTTTTGATGTCTAATATCTTATCTTCAGGGATGAATGTTGCCAATAATAGCAGCCTCCATATTCATGGAACAGGGAGCAAATACACGGAAGGAACATAGATGGAATGAAGCGTTTCAAATTTCGCATTTGCCCGGTTTGCTAATTTGAATTGCCCTAAAATTTTGCCATAAGTTTATATACTTATGGCCCCCCTGCAATCGGAAATTGTTAAACGCTAAGAGTAATAACAGAAAGATAATTTGTCAAGCAATATTTACATCTTATTGAGTTTCAATCATCAGCAATAAATGGCTGCTGCGCCATTTTCAGGGCCATCTTCAAATCCAGTTCACCGCTATACAATGCTTTACCCACGATGACGCCAATGACACCAAATTCTTCTAATGCCAGCAGATCCTTAATATCCTGAATTGATGAGACTCCCCCTGAAGCGATCACAGGAATGGATACGGCTTCCGCCAGTTGCCTTGTGGCTTCCAGATTGGGACCTGTCTGCATCCCATCCCGCTGGATGTCGGTAAAATTAATGGCCGCAACACCGCAATCTTCAAACGCCCTGGCCAGATCAACAGCTTCAACATGCGTTGTTTGAGTCCATCCGTCTATGGCGACTTTTCCATTGCGTGCATCGATTCCCACGATGATCTGATCCGGGTAGGTTTTACAAATCCGTTTTACAAATTCGGGACTTTTAATGGCCTCGGTACCAATAATGAGGCGTCTGATCCCCATTTCCAGGTATGCGGCAACCGTTTTTTCATTGCGAATACCGCCCCCCAATTGAATGGGAACCTGCACCGATTGCGCTATTTCACTGATAATAGCCATATTCTGGGGACGCTTGGAAAAAGCGCCGTCCAGGTCGATGACATGAATAATTTGGGCGCCGAGCCGCTCCCATTTATCGGCCATGGCTGCCGGATCGTCGGAATACACGGTATCATCATTTATACGACCCTGAAGCAACCGTACGCATTTACCATTTTTAATATCAACAGCGGGAATGATAAGCATTATTTGAAGGTTATTGGTATTTGGTGCTTTGTGTTTTGTGTTTAGATCTTCTAATGATCGTATTGGACTTAATATCCGCTTTACCCATTACCACATACTAAACACTAAATACCAAATCCCAAATGCTAAAGTGATCCTTTAGAGGATCGAACATCTGAGATGCGGTTGTCCATTGAAGCGGCTTGATCCAAAGCCCTGCCCAGCGCCTTGAATATGGATTCTATGATGTGGTGCTCATTTTCCCCATAGGAAACATTGATGTGCAGGTTTAATCCGCCACGGGTGGCAAAGGCTCTGAAAAATTCTTTTGCCAGGCTGACATTAAATGCAGATCCAGAGGGCTGAAATGCTGGGATATGGTATATCAAAAACGGCCGTTTGGATAAATCAACACTAACAGCAGCCAGGGCATCGTCCATTGGCGTGACGGCATGTCCGAAGCGTTTGATACCTTTGCGGCTGCCAAGCGCCTGATCGAAAGCATCCCCGATGACAAGTCCAACATCCTCAACCGTATGATGTAAATCAACCTCTAGGTCCCCCTTGGCCTTTACGGCCAAATCAAAAAAGCCGTGGACGGCAAATAAGACCAGCATATGATCAAAAAAGGGTATTCCGGTTGATATTTCCGATTGGCCGCTACCGTCTAATTTGAGGCCAACTCGAATGGCGGTTTCTTTGGTTTTGCGTTCCACCTCGGTTTTAGCTTCCATCATTTTCGTAACCTTTGCCATTGATTCGTTAGCGTCTGTAACTGCATCCTGCTAAATTCATCTGAAAAACCACTGGACTGCAATCCGTTTGCCCACCCGAAACCTATGATTGTTCGCCATAGCGATCATAATCAATTTTTTTAAGAAATGCAATCGTTTATAACCTCGAAGGCTTTTTAAACGCCAGCGCCCAGACACGTTTTCGAATATAAAAAGGGTGGCTCATCGAAATGAACCACCCGTGAAAGGAGGTCAGAATGAAGCACTATGACGTACTTACTCTGAGGCAACCTGGGAAAATCCAGACTACCAATACAAGAGAACCATTTCGTTGCTAAAAGTTACAAATGATGGTTAAAATTATAAAACTCCCGCTGCCGGTAATCCGATAGTGAGAGGTCTGCTTAGATCGTGTACAGAATCACCAAACAACGCGTATCTTCGTTGGAAAGACTTTTAAGTTTGTGAGGAACATCTGAGTTGAAATGAATGGACTCGTCTGGTTTCAGGTGATGTGATTTGCCGCCCAATTTTACTTCGAGCTCCCCTTCCATAACGTATATGAATTCTTCGCCTTCGTGTTTGTATTCCACGGGTTTGTGAATTTGTCGGGATTCGATGGTTATCATAAATGCCCTCAGATGATCGCTTTCAGCATGCGGTGTGAGCGTCTGGTAGGAATAGTTCCGTGTTCGTTTAATAAAGGCCTTGGAACGTTGGTTCTGAATTATTTCCTTTTCCGATTTGTTAAGGAATGTGCCCGGGTTGACATTCAAAGCCTTGGCCAGCATAAGCAGAAAACTCACCGATGGAGAAATTTTATCACTTTCAACCTGATCGATAAATTCCGGAGTTTGCCCGGTAGTCTTTGCCAGTTCTTCCACAGACCAATTATGGGCTTCGCGCAATTTACATACTTTTGCGCCAAATCCTTCTCCGGAAGCGGCACCTTTTTGTTCACATAAAACATCTGCCATTTTGCGCATCACAAGCTTTTTCACTTTGGTTGTCAGTATCGGCAAAAATGACTTTGCATCCGTGACGATACCGAAATCTGCAATCTGGAAAATAGGTGCATGTTTGTCACGATTGATGGCAACGATCGTTTTGGCCTCCGCGATCCCGGCGGTATACTGAACGGCTCCAGAGGCTCCGACAGACAGGAGCAAACCGGGCCGAACATTTTTTCCGGTCTGTCCGATCAGTCGTTCTTTGTCCACCCAGTGTTGGAGAACCGGCGGCCGCGTTGCGCCTATTTCACCACCCATGGCTGCTGCAAGCTCTCTGACCAGGCCAAAACCATCCATATTGCCAAGTCCGGCCCCGCCGACCACCACGACCTCAGCGTCTTCCAGCTGCCGATATTCAGCGGGCTCAAGTTCACTCGAAATGAATTCGATTCCGTTAACGCTTTCCGGACAGCTTACCTGTATCCGCTCAACCGTGCCCGGCTGACCGCGCGCATCCGAGGCCCGATGCACCTGGGGTTGGACAGTTGCAAATCCGGTTTTGCCGTTATCTGAAAATGTCAATTCAGCCATTATCTCACCGCCCCACGAAGGAGAAGAAGCGATTATCCTGCCGTTTTCAATTTTCAAATCCAAACAATCCGCCAAAAGGCCGGCGTTTCTGAGACCGGCCGTTCGTGCGGCCAGTTCCCTGCCAAAATCCGTGAGGGCAAACAGTACCAGCATGGGCGCATGCTTCAAAACGGCATCTGCCAGGACATGACTGTAAATATCAGCCCTTGGCTTATGCAAACCTTTTGCATCGAATACGTAAATTTTATCTGCGCCATGGTCGAGACATATTTTTTCAGCTTGGTCCACCGGAATGAATGCCTGCAAGATGGAGTCAGCTTGAGAATTATGGGCCTCAGAAAATCCAAACAACACCATCACGACTCTGGCCGACACGGATTGAGCAACTTCCCGGGCTTTGGCCAGCACGTTGAGGCCAAATCCGAGAAATCTTTCATTCCTCAAGTCACCATAAACCCATATTTGTTTTTCAGCCTGCTTCGACATAATGGTCATCTCAGTGAGTGCCCCCCCCGGGATAATCGTGGCGGATGTTAAGCTTTCCCGAAAAAATTGGCTGCAATGAGGTTCACAATCTCTATCCCAGGTGAGGCATCGTCATCCGACTAACCCTGTATCGACAAAAATTCTGGCGAGGTCTTCTGCTTGTTCCTCTGCCGAACCCGTTAAAAAACGACATTTTCGATCCTTTTTGACGCGTTTTAAAGAAATCACCTGAGTCGGAGAACCCGATTCTCCGACTTGATCAGCCGACAAGCCCAGTTCTTTTAGATACCAGTATTCCACCTTACGCTCTGTGAAGGCAGACTCGATTCCATGAAGACCGACATCTCTGGGTTGGACCGAACCGGGATGAACAGTTATCATTGCCGGCCATGCAAGCGCAAATTTTTCCCTGAAGCCATCGGCGCTGCGTTCAACCCGAAAGGCATCGTTTGTCAGCTCAATAGAAGACACCCAGGTGACCATCGGCAGATTCAGCAAAACGGCTGTCTGAGGACCCACCTGCCCGGTATCACTGTCTGCTGTTCGGGTACCAAAGAGAACCAAATCAAAAGGAGCCAGTTTTTGGATTGCAGCGCTAAGAGCCGTTGCGGTGGCTAACGTGTCTGAGCCGGCAAGTGCAGCATCGCAAATCAATATGGACCGATCAGCGCCTAAGGCCATCGTTTCGATCAAAGCAAATTCAGATGATTCCGGTCCCATGGAAACAGAAGTCACTGTTCCCCCTTCAGTTTCCCGCAAATTCAGAGCAACTTCCAGGGCAGGTCTGTCATAAGGATTTAAGGTGCTTGATTCAGGTGAGCGAACC
>CAZJHF010000040.1:0-15513 GCA_964545505.1 uncultured Desulfobacterales bacterium
AGGCCAAGACAAAAAATTTTATCACGAAAACACGAAATTCAAAAAGCACGAAATTTTAACATAATGGCTATTTCGTGCTTTCATTTTTCCGTGCTTTCGTGGTTTTTTATATTGCGGCCTGTTACGGTATCAACATCAGCTGAAGAAATTCAAATTCGGTCTGGCAACGGTTTCGGGCCGCCGCTCAAAAAATCGTTGCAGTGAATGTTTGGCCGCAGTCATGTTTTCAGCCCTCTGGATGGCACGGTAGAGCGTATGACCAAATTTAAAGCTGGCGGAATAATAGTAGCCAAATCTTTTAAAGCGCCGCAACGCCTGGGGCGCATCAAAATGGGTCTCTAAAAGGTCGGCCAACCGTAAGGCGCAGTCCAAATAGATGTCGTCCTTGGACTGATATCCCATGGTCCACTCTGCAAACAGCCAGGGTCTGGCGATTGCCATTCGGCCGATGGCAACACCATCACACCCGGTGGTTAACAGCATTTTTAAACAATCCGTTTGATCAAAGACGTTACCATTACCAAACACCGGGATGCTCACGGCCTGCTTTACCCTGCCGATATATTCCCATTTGGGCGGTCGTGAGCGACGATCCGGTGCAACTCTCGGATGGAACGTCAAAGCATCTGCGCCAGCGTCTTCGAAACGCCGGGCCATTTCAACTGCCCAACGGGGTTGATCTTGCCAGCCGATACGGTATTTGACAAATACAGGAATGGATATGGCTTTGCGAACCTGGGACACGATCTTTGCAGCCAGCACCGGGGTATTCAAAATCGCCGCCCCGCAATTTTGCCGGCAGATAGCGACGTCGGAACAACCGAAATTGATGTCGACGCCCAAAAATCCTTCGGTTTCAACACGCCGGGCGGCAAGCGCCATGCTGGCCGGATCGGCACCGAAAATCTGACAGACCAATCGCGAAAGCTCAGCATCCCGCCACCTGAAATATGTCGAGTGATACCGGTTTTCCTGAGGTATTCGCTTAGCACTGCACATCTCACTGAACAACAGGCCATACCCGCCGAACTGCTCGACCAGCTCCCGAAAAGCAACATTACCTAAAAACGCCATGGGCGCCATCACCAGTCGTTTTTGGATCGTCCGGCTGCCAATGGCAAGCGGTTGATTGAGTATGTCAGCAAGCTCAGTTTTCATTAAAAGCGTCATTTTTAAGGTGCAATGGTTTTTTGGGCGGCTTTTCAATTTAGCAAATCTGATGATCAAATTAAACTGCTTTCTGTCCTGTCTTCTATCGATGGCTGGCGCAGCGGTAAAAAAACCGTTTTTATTTGAAAAAAAAACAGAGATTGGCTATAGTTTTTTTTGCACAACAGGCAATCTGATTTCTTACTGGAGTGTGTTTCTGATGTCCATCAAAGGTATCGCTAAAGATTTGTATCGCCTTCAGCAGGCGGTCGATGAACTGGAAAAAAAGCTGGTTTTAGCGCCGCTCAGAGAGCGTTCAGATATTGAACGCCAGTTGCTGAAGGCAAAAGCCGCGCATAAACAGCTGCGCCGGATCCTCGACGGCCAGTTAGACCGCTAACCAGCGTTGTAACCGAAAATGACTGACAAAGGCATCGCCGTTATCGGTTCGACCACGATCGATAAGATCATTTTTCGGGATTGCAGCCGGCTTAAAGCCGGTGGCGTTACTCTTTATTCCGGTACAACTTACAGCCGGCACGGCTTCCACACAATAGCGATCACCAACATCGCCACCCGCGATGCGCACCTTATTGAGCGGTTGGAGAATCAAGGAATTTTTGTTTATTCCGGTACGACACCGCAAACAACCCATTTCATAAACGACCTCCGCAGCAAAGACCGCCGACAGAAAAATCCGACTCGGGCCGTTACGATCAGCCGAAGTCAAATATGGGAACATATCAATGATGTCAAATTCGTGCATTTGGGACCGTTGCACCCTGATGATATCGATGTCCGGGCCATACATTCGCTAAGGGCCCTGGATCTGACCGTCATCCTGGATATCCAGGGTCTGGTCAGAATGGTTAGAAACGGCAACGTGTACCCGGCTGTTGCACCACAATTAAGTGATGCCCTCAGGGTCGCACAGATCGTCAAAGCCAATAAACATGAATATGCAACCTTGCTTGCATTTTTTCAGTCGGATCTGATGACCGTGATGCGCAAATTTGATATCCGCGAATTCATCGTGACAGCGGGCGCCAGTGGCGGATTTGTTCAGGATACGACTGCCGCAGCAATCCCCTATGACGCGGTGACAGTAAAATCCGAGGGCGACCCAACCGGAGCCGGAGACATATTCCTGGCGGCATATGGGGTTGCGCATTTGCTCAAGCAATATTCGATTCCGCAAGCCAGTCGATACGCAGCTCTGTTGGTTGCACGGCAAATAGAGGGGAAGTACATCAAACCGGATGATTTATATATATGAAAAGCAATCTCAAAAATGCATCTTACGCTCAAGAGCTGTGTTATCCAGGATAAATGGATCACACATCTATATTTAAGTAGATTGAGGTGTGTGTAAAACCGATTCGAAATGCTCGAATACTATCATGTATGCTCCACTTTCGAATCGGTTTGCGCCTTGCCCTTGAACGTAATCTACTATTTTTGAGACAGCTTTGAGCTATTCGGGACCGTCTTGGTTCTGATCGCACGACCAGCAGATGAAACTTTCTTCGTGAATCCAATTATGCTAAGAATCGAGTGGATGGGCACACTCAAATTTGCATACCGGGAATAAAAACCATCAGATTCGATTCAGGCAAACCCTAAAATGGCACCATCACAACACCGTTTGCTTCCGCAAAATTTGCAAAACAGATTTCTCGATCTGTTGATCCCCCTAATCAAGATGTTAACTCGCTGGGGGATTCATCCCAACGCTTTTACCCTGGCCGGATTCGTCATTACCCTCGTAGCAGCGGCGGCTTTTTTTGAGGGTAAACTGCGAATCGGCGGTCTCCTCATCCTGGCAGGCGGCCTGTGCGACTGCATCGATGGTAACCTGGCGCGCGCCATGCAAAAGGCCAGCCGTTTCGGTGCGCTTTTTGATTCTATGATTGACCGCTATTCTGAATTTGTGATGTATCTGGGAATTTTGGCCTATTTTATCTCACGCAATGAATATGTGACGGCCACAGTGGTTTTTATGGCACTATGCGGATCGGTTATGGTCAGCTATTCACGGGCGCGAGCCGAAAGCCTCGGATTTGAAGCACAGGCAGGGTTGATGCAAAGACCGGAACGGATTGTTTTTTTGGGCCTGGGCGCCTTGATCCATCCGGTGGCTTTAACGCTTTCCGTCTGGCTGGTGGCCATTTTCGCCAACCTGACCGCCTTACAGCGGCTCAGCCGGGCCCATCAGCAGAATAAAACTGAAAAAAAATAAAAAACCGCATCACGAAAACACCAAAATTCAAGCAGCATGAAATTGCCACGATGTGTTTATTTCCGTGATCCCCTGTATTCTTGCTTTCGTGGGGGTTAAACCATTGCTGCTATCAGCTTTATGGGATTGGGAGGTCAGCTATGAAAATTGCCATAATAGGGACCGGTGTAATGGGCTGTGGATGGATCACCCAATGCGCCCTCAGCGGGCACGCGGTGCATGCCTATGATGCCAGTAGAACTTCGCTGGATGGGGTTGCGCGACGATGCGAAAAACTGGCCCATAAAACCGCACGTAAATTTAAAATGAACGATTCCGATATCGCTCGCAACGTCACTAAGAACATCACCACCCACCGCAAAAAGAGGGATTTTATTGACGCCGCTCGCAGTTGCAGTATCTTTTTTGAGATTATTTACGAGGATATGAAACTCAAATGCGCGGTCCTGTCCGAAATCTTGCCCCAGCTTCCGCCAGAAGTGATTTTGTGGTCAAACACCAGCAGCCTGGACATCAATATGCTGGCTGATGCCGGCGGTCGACCCCAACGATCGATTGTGACCCATGGTATGAATCCGGTCCCCCTCATGCCCGGTGTTGAGGTTGTGCCAGGGGCCAAAACCTCCGCCGAAACCCAGGAGTTTACCCGCAAGGCATTGCTGGACATGAAAAAAGCCCCGTTTCTGGCACCCAACATACCCGGCTTCTGGGTGAACCGTCTTTTATTTCCCCAAATGCTGGATGCGATTCGATTGCTTGAATCGGGTAAGATACAGGTTAAAGACGGTGATGTGGGGCTAACCACCTGCCTGGGGCATCCCCAGGGTGCCTTTAAACTATACGATTTTGCCAGCACACCCACAATTTTAAGGGTCGCCCTCGAAATGTTTGCTGCATCAAATGATCCGCGTCTGTATCCGCCCCTGATGCTGGTGCGAATGGTTAAAAACGGCGAGTTCGGTGCCAGTAGCGGAAAGGGTTTCTACGATTGGAGTGACCCGCATGATCCCAGGCCCCGCAAACTCGCTCAATACATCATCAGCACCGCCGAAGATATGTCCAAGGCGGTAAAATGAACCATACACGACGAAAAAAGGAGCGCGAAGCGTATCAGGGGCACATTTTCAAAAAGCTTGAGAAATTGTAAAGGTGGGTCAGTAAGAAATAAAAATAGTAAAAAGCCCGTATTTTGTTCGATAGCAAGGCGCAAGCCGATTCAAAAGCGGAGCGTACTATTCGTGGCTGGAAGCCACTCCCACTGCTGTAAATAGCCCGTATTTCTTTATGGGGCCTTCCCAATAGAACCCGTGGGAGCGGCATTTTGCCGCGATATTTGAGCATTTTGAATTGGTTTGCAACACAGTTATCGGGCAAAATACGGGCATTTAGATGGTGTCATGCTGGGTTCGGGCGATAATCTCCTCCTGATGATCCACATCCAGATCAACAAAATAATCGCTGTACCCGGCCACCCGCACCAGCAGATCGCGATACTCATCCGGTGCCTGCTGGGCCTTGCGCAAAGTGGCGGAATCGACGATATTAAACTGGATGTGATGCCCGTTGAGGTTAAAGTAAGTCCGGATCAGATGACAGAGTTTTTCAATGCCGTCTTCATCTTTGAGGACATCGGGTAAAAACCTTTGGTTTAACAGGGTGCCGCCGGACTTGACCTGGTCCATCTTGGCCAGTGACTTGATCACAGCGGTCGGTCCGTTGCGATCGGCACCGTGCGACGGAGAAGTGCCATCAGAAATCGGCAGCCCGGCCAGGCGCCCGTTGGCGGATGCACCCAGCATTTTGCCAAAATATACATGGCAGGTCGTAGACAGCATATTCAAATGATAGGTCGTGCCTTTGGTATTGGGTTTGCCGTCAATGGCTGCAAACAGGTCGGTATAGACCCGCCGCATGAGTGCATCTGCTGTATCGTCATCATTTCCGAAAAAAGGTGTTTTATTCAGAAGCCGCAAGCGCAAGGCTTCCTGGTCTGAAAAATTGTCCACAAGCGCCGCCAGTAAATCATCCATGCGGACGGTTCTGGTTTCGAACACATGTTTTTCAATGGCCGCGAGGCTATCGGTGACCGTACCAATGCCGCAGCATTGGATATAGTTGGTATTGTATCGCGGGCCGCCGTTGTAATAATCTTTTCCGCTGGCGATACAGTCGGCAATCAGCACTGAAAGAAACGGCGCGGGCGCATATTTGGCATACATTCGTTCGATATAGTTATTGATCTTTATTTTAAGATCGACAATATATCGCAGCTGTTTGACGAAAGCGTCATAAAGGTCATCAAAATGCTTGAAAGCCGTCGGATCGCCGGTCTGCAGCCCAATGGCCTGGCCGCTGACCGGATCGGTTCCATTGTTTAATGCCAGTTCCAGGATTTTGGGTACATTCAAATAGCCGGTTAGGATATAGGCCTCTTTGCCAAAAGCACCGGTTTCAATACATCCGCTGCATCCACCTTCCCGGGCATCCTCCAGGGTTTTACCGACCCGGATTTGCTCCATGATAACTTCATCAGTGTTGAATACCGAAGGATACCCATAGCCTTTACGAATCACACGGGCGGCTGTCTTTAAAAATCGATTGGGCGTCTTATGGCTGATCTGGACATTGCTGCCAGGCTGCAGCAAATGCAGCTCATCGACAGCCTCCAGCATGATATACGAAACGTCATTGACACCATCAGAACCATCAATTTTCAAACCGCCGATATTGATGTTCGTAAAATCATTGTAGGTGCCGCTTTCCAGCGCTGTGACCCCTACTTTGGGTGGCGCCGGGTGGTTGTTAAACTTAATCCAGAGGCACTCGATCAGTTCTTTGGCCCGCTCACGGTCCAGCACTTTGGCAGCCAGGTCCTTTTCGTAAAAAGGGTATAGATGCTGGTCCAGATGGCCGGGGCTCATGGCATCCCAGCCATTTAATTCGGTAATGGTCCCCAGATGGACAAACCAGTACATCTGAAGGGCTTCCCAAAAATCACGCGGTGCACGGGCCGGCACCCGACGGCAGATGCCGGCAATTCGTTCGAGCTCTTCTTTGCGTCGAGGATCATCTTCTTTAGCCGCCATCTTTTCGGCCAGATCCGCATGACGTTCGGCAAAAATAATGGCCGCATCGCAGGCGATATCCATGGCTTTTAGTTGTTCAGCTTTATCGGCGGCTTCCGGATCATTTAAATAATCCAGACGCTCGAGACCGCTGGCAATATCGGCCTTAAAATCCAGCATGCCTTTGCGATAAATCACGTCATCCAGGGTTGTGTGCCCCGGGGCGCGCTGTTCCATGAACTCGGTAAACATCCCGGTGCGGTAAGCCCGCTTCCACTGTTCCGGTACCTGCTCAAACACCCGTTCCCGCATGCTGCGACCACGCCAGTAGGAAATCACCGTTTCGGCGTATACTTGCAGGGCTTCATCGGCCACCGCATAGCGGGTCATGTCCCTGGAATTCAGAATCTTAAGATCTTCCTTCGAGTGACAGGTCAATTCCGGAAAAGTGGGCACTGCCTTGGGATAGGGCCCGCGCTCACCGACAATGAGTTCGTCGTCGCCAATGTAAATCGTCTTTTTTTCACATAAATTCTTAAAATTCAGTGCACGCAAAACCGGCACCGGAAATTTTCCCTCATTTTGTTGATAAAATTCGGTGACCAGCAAAGCTCGCTCTGCTGAAACACAGGGCTGGGCGTTGAAGCTTTGCTCGCGCAGTCGGGAAATTCGGTTATTCATGGCGTTCTATCCTCCGATTTTGACCTGCAGGCCGGCTTGTTCGAGCCAACCGGCAATCCGATTTAAATGATCGTTACTCGGGCTCTGTATGTCCGATGACATGCACTCCATACCAAGGCGACCGTATTTTCCCCGGGCGGCACGGTGAAAAGGCAAGATCGCTATGCGTTCAACCCCGGGAAGGGCAACAATAAAGTCAGCGGTCGAATTGATATTGTCAACATCATCGTTGATGCCGGGAATAATTGGAATGCGCACCTGGATGCGGGCCTTATTCTCAGACAGGCGTTTCAAATTGGCTAGAATCAGCTGATTGGACACCCCTGTGAAATTTCGGTGTTTGGTCGCATCCATCATCTTCAGGTCATATAGAAATAGATCTGTCTTTTGGGCGACTTTCAATAACAGCCCGGCATCTGCATACCCGGTCGTATCCACTGTGCGATGAAGATCCAGATGGCAGCAGGCGTCAAGCAGGTTCAGCAGAAACTCAGGTTGCATCAGGGGCTCACCACCCGAAAAAGTAATCCCGCCTCCCGACTGATCATAAAAAGCGGTATCTTTCTCAATCTGTCGGACCACTTCGTCGACGGTTACCTTGCGCCCCACAAATTCAACGGCGCCCGAGGGGCACTGTTCGGCACAGGTCCGGCACATATCGCATTTGGCAGAATCCGTTATGTTTCCATCGACGGTCTGGGTTATGACTTTCTGGGGACAGATCTGGATACATTCGCCGCAGCTGACACAGTGCTCCTGCCGGTAGACACGTTCGGAAGTAACGGATATGCCCTCTGGGTTGTGACACCAGCGGCACGCCAGCGGGCAACCTTTAAAAAATACCGTCGTGCGAATGCCCGGCCCATCATGAATCGCATACTTTTTAATATCAAAAATGACGCCTTCGGTCATCAGCCAAGTCCTGCATGAAAAATTAGGTTAGTTTCTAAAATTAGGCCCCATGGATTGAAAAGTCAATGATAAGCGAACTTTGTTTCAGGTCCACAATGAATCGCTGACGGATGGCAAAGCGAGGCCGTTATCAGGTACAGGCCGGCGTACTGGCATGATGGTCTTGAAATGTTACGCGGTTCGCGTGACCGCTTGCGAGTTGAAACCTGCAGGTGCCATCTGCAATGCATCACGCCTGACGCGCAACCCGATACACGCAACGATATGCCATCCCCCCGCCATTTGGCCACTACGCCAGGGTTGCCCAAATCAGGCCCGGTGCTATAATCATTTCGAATGATCACCGACGCTCTGCACTTTGAAAAACAGGATTACCCTTGCAACAGATATAAAATTGTTTTATGCGGTTTATAAAATGAATTGCAAATTCAGCATAAGGAGCCGTCAAGATGATCAAGGTTCATATTAAAAGGAAGGTGCCGCCCCAAAAAGTGGATGACCTGCGCATCCTGATCAATCAATTGCGGTCCATGACCATGGGCCAGCCCGGATATATCGCCGGGGAGACCCTGCAGCGCGTGGATCAGCCCGGCGACAGTCTGGTGGTCTCCAAGTGGCAATCCGCTGATTTCTGGCAGCAATGGCTGCAAAATGATGCCCGCAAGGAAATCCAGGCTCAAATTGATCAGCTGCTGGGGGAAGAGACGAAATACGAAATCTACGAATTCGACTAAAACGGGTTTATAAACCCTCATCTTTTGCCCGATGTCTTCGTTATGAGGCGATTCAAAATGCTCGCGTACTAGTGTGTACGCTCCGCTTTTAAATCACCTCACGCCTCGACCTCGAACAAAATCTAAAGGTTTATAAACCCGTTTAAACCCATATTTCTTTCTTAATATGAAAATATTTTTTCGTAAAATCTACATTTTCTCCATTTCAGTCCTTGAGGTTCCAAAATACTCTAAGGCGCGGAATGAATTATCTGCTACGACATCGTGCACTGTCTGAATGCATTAGGGAGCGTTGCGAAAGAACTGGAAATTACCCCCAACGGTTTATCGGCACAATGCTATATTTACATCTAAACCATGATTTTAGGTACGGTTTCTGTTCTATCGATACGCCCCCTTATGCATAAGTTTGCACGATCCAGTAGCTGATGATTCATGTAGCGGCCAATTAAGCAAGCGCATCGGCCCTTCAGTTAAACAACACGAACGTAAGGCTTATCGGCGGCGACAACCTCACCGACTCTAACGGCCGTTTCGATGCCCTCGTTTTTCAAGCTCGCGATCAAATCATCGGTCTGGGCAGCCGAAACAACCAGCAAAAGGCCCCCCGAGGTCTGGGGATCAAACAGTAAGTTCTCTTCAGCAGGCGACCGCTGTGCCTGGATTTCCCAATCGCCGGCCGCCAGTTTGCGATTGGCCTTGTTGCTGCCGGTGGTTTCTCCTTTCGCATACATTCGCAATGCATTGGGGTAAACGGGAAGATTTTCATAAATTAACTCAATTTGGACATCATTGCCCCGGGCCAGCTCCAGCGTATGCCCTACAATTCCAAACCCGGTTACATCGGTGCAGGCATGCACCTCATATTTGAGGGCCGCTTCGATGGCTGTGCGGTTCAAAGCCGCCACCTGAGGCAAAATGGATTCCAATTCGCTGTAAGCAAGCTTACCCGAACGGTTGGCATTAAACAGCACCCCTGTCCCCAGCGGCTTGGTCAAAATCAGGGCATCACCGACCTGAGCGCCGCAATTGGTCAGAATGCGATCCGGATGGACACTGCCGGTAACGGCCAGGCCATATTTGGGCTCGTTATCATCCACGGAATGCCCGCCGGCCATCGATGCCCCCGCCTCTGTCACCTTGTCACTACCGCCGCGCAAAATTTCTTTTAAACATGCCATATCCAGCTTTTTGGAGGGAAACATCACCAGATTCAAGGCGGTCAATGGTTGGCCGCCCATGGCGTAAACATCCGACAACGCGTTGGCCGCCGCAATCTGGCCGAACCAGTAAGGATCATCCACCGGTGGGGTGATATAATCGACCGTGCTGATCAGGGCAATCTCGGGCGAAACCCAATACACAGCGGCATCATCGTTGGTATCAAAACCCACGAGCAAATTGGGGTCAGTTGAGGCATTCAGCCCCTTGAGCGCTTCCGACAGCTCCGTCGGACCGATTTTGGCCGCTCAGCCGCAGGTGCGCGAGAGGCTCATCAGCGTTTTTTTCTTTCTGAAAAACATAGGTCTCCTCGGGCATCAGCCAGCAAACGGGAATGCTCCCCCTTTGCAGGCGATCAAACAGTTAGACAGTGATCAGGTGATTTTTGAATGTTAGCTGTGAAAGGATTTAACTTCAAATATATAATAACGATAAATTATTTGTTTTCCATAGGAAAAATCAATACGCTTAACCCCGGCGGTGATGTGAACGAAATGGCAGCCAAAACCATACGAGTTGATCGAAATCACCGCCAAAAGCAACCGTGAATTAGATAAATGCCAGGACGGGATGGCGATCCTATTGTTACAATAGATCCTCAACCCAACCCAGTCCCAGTTCGAGCAATTTGCTGCGCTTCGGTCGTCCGCTATCCAGATCACAGCCGATCATGTCATAGTACAAATCAACAGCCGAGTTGAAATCCGATTCTTTAAAAATTTGCCGGCCGGCATCGGGGCCGTCCGGTTTGGGATCGAACAACCGTTTGGGGAGTTGATCGTTCTTGCGGGAAAATCCTTCGCGGCTGTTAAATGCCCGTGCAATGAGCGTCCCGCGCTCACCGGCCCGCATCAATTCAAACAGGCTAACATCCCAACCGGTAACGGCATCGACGCAATCGACCATCGTATTGATCGGCATCACACCGCGGGGGGCATAACCAAAAACGCATAAACCTAAAGCATCCAGCGTACGCCAAAAATTTTCAAGGATTTTGTAATGGCGCACTTTTTCTGCGCTGATATCCGTAGCCGATAGCGCTTGGTAGATACCCAGCGGCCGCACAGAATTTACCGGAAATGAGTCCGGATTGACAAAAGACGTATCATGGGCGGCGGTCATATGATCGGCGCCATAGGAGCTGACCGCAAAACCGATGCCCACACCGACCTTAATCCGCGGATCGTGCAGGGAAATTTCCTGTCCCTTGACGGCCAGATGGCCGGGGGCACCTTTCAGTCCCCATTTTTGTGCCATTCGGGCGGAACCTTCTGCCAGAACATCACCAAAGCCTTGGCGCCTGGCAATCATCTCCAGCAGCTGGATCATTAAATCCGCATCCCCGAAACGCAGTTCCAGGCCATCCGTATCCGCGGTGGTAATGATTCCAGCTTCAAAGCATTCGCAGGCAAAGGCGATTGTCATGCCGGCTGAAATCGTATCCACACAATAGCGGTTGCAGATTTCATTGCCTTTAGCGACGGCTTTCAAATTGGCGATATTGAGATTACTGCCCAGCGCCGCAATGGTCTCATACTCGGGACCACCGTAGCGTGAATCCAAACCGTAGCGGGGGTCATCCAGCGCAATACCCCTTTTGCAGCGGACGGGGCATGCGTAACAGCCTTTTCTTTTCTGCAAAAGCACTTCATTGTAAGTATCCCCGCCGATGGCCGCAGCCCCGGCAAAGCTGCTGCGCCGGAAGTTGTTGACCGGCAGCGCTCCGGCTGCCGATAAAATTTCTGGAAAGGCCGTGGTGCCGTAGACAAACAGCTGTTCGCCAATCGGGTTATGCTTAAAGGTCCGGGCATAATGTCGGGCGGTATCACGCAAAGCGTCCGCTGCGTGGTACGGCAGTTTTGCAGTGCCCAGAGCCGCTACCGCACGCAGGTTTTTGGAGCCCATCAGCGCCCCGAATCCACCACGACCATTGAAATGTCCCAGGTTATTGGTGATATTGGCAAAGCGCACCCGGTTCATACCGGCCGGCCCGGTCTGAGCCACCCGAATTTTGGTGCTGCCCAATTCATTGCGGATGGCATCTTCAACTGCTTTTGTCTCCAGGCCGGCAATCGCTGTTGCGTCCCTTATTTCCGCTTTGCCCTCGGTGACCCACAGATAGACCGGGGATTCCGCCCGGCCGCTGAACACCACGGCGTCAAAGCCGGCCATCTTCAGTTCAGGACCAAAAAATCCGGCCGCCTCGGATTCGCCGGCCGTTCCGGTCAGCGGTGACTTGCCCACCGCCGCAAAACGACAGGCAGCCGGCAACGGCGCGCCGGTCATCACACCGGTGGCCAGAACCAGAATGTTTTCGGCTGAAAATGGGTCGGTGGCGGCCGGCACTGTTTGCATCAAATAATGGTATCCAATCCCCCGCCCCCCTAAGTAAGACCGGTAAAAGGCCTCATCATGCTCATCCACCGTAATCTTTTGCGCCGTCAAATCAACGCGCAAAATTTTTCCGGTATAGCCAAACGGCATTGTTCATCCTCCTTTGATGAAAATTCATCCCATAGCGGGTACAAGCGCCAAAGGAGGACTATAAGCCAATCGCCCCCGTGATGTCAAAAGGCTTTGGCGAACGAAAAATCGGTTCGATTCTGCAGCTAAATGATATTATGCTTGAAACTTCCCATTTCCGGATATATTTTGATTCATTTGTATTCGAACGTGCGGCCCAAAACCCCGGGTGGCACGTCAAAATTACACGCGACTTGCGCCTATCTTAGTATTTGGGTCGCCAAAATGACCTCTGCGTGCACGCGGTAATGTTAAGGAGATATACGATGAGCAACGATACGGTGCTTTTCTTTAAGCCCTACCCTTTTGTGGTTGGCCAAAAAATTTATATCGACGGCGGTCCCCGCAAAGGCGATTGGGAGGTGATCGGTGTCAGCGATCGCAAGGTTAAACTGCGCTGCCCGATTTCAGGTAAAGAGCTTGAGTGGAATCGATTCTGCTATTTTGCCGAGGAGCGTGAGGGGGAACAATGGCCCCATATTGATTAAGACCGTTTCCCCGTTGCCCGTTAGCCCGTTTACCCGTTAAAAAAATTAGCCTCGGGAACATGAAAAATGAAATCAGATTTGCAAGCGTTGGAGAAAAAATTAAAAGAGGTGGATGAAAAAATTACGGAAGTCAATCAACGCATGCCGGCCCACTCCGCCAAACCACCGATCATGATGCAACTGTTTGAACTCGAGGACGAACGTGAAGCGCTCGTAAAGCAGATCGAAAAATTAAAAAAGCAATAGGAATCCAAATTGGGACATTGTGTAAAACATCCAAAGCGTGATACCCGCTATGAGTGCCGCAAACACCAGATTTACATGTGCCAGGACTGCCTGGATTGCCGGGATCCGGATATTTATTGTAAATTCCGCGAGTCCTGCACGATCTGGTTTTTAACCCAAAAAAATTTTGATGATGAATCGGATCACGAAAAAGCTAAAATTTCACAAAGCAGGGACTGAAGATGGACATCATAAATTACAGACCGATTGGTATCATTCACTCACCATTCAAACATCTCGAAGGTACACCCATTCAGGCAATCGGCGGCAGCGGTGAAAAAGCGCAAGTTGAAATTTTGCCAGAATTCGTCGCCGGATTGCAGGACCTGGATGGTTTCTCCCATATTATGCTTTTTTATCATTGCCATCTGGCGAAACCTTACAGGCTGCGGGTAACCCCTTTTTTAGATGATACACAGCGGGGCCTGTTTGCCACGCGCTCGCCCGCCAGACCCAATCCGATTGGCTTTTCGATGGTGCGGTTGATCAAAATTGATAATCAAATTCTGCACATAGAAGATATCGATATCGTTGACCGCACACCGTTGCTGGATATTAAACCCCTTGTGCCCGAATTTGACACCCGCGCGGTTGATCGCATCGGCTGGTTGAGGAAAAAGGCCGCTAACCTTAAAAAAACAGTGGCTGATGGTAGATTTGGCAGTCAATGAATGCCAGACATAGATGCAACAAGGGCCAGCGGATAAACAAATGAGAGTTAAACCCTGAACGTATGTCCAACTGTATTTAGAACCACTTTATCTTTGAAGCGGGCATTTAGCGCCTGAATGGCATGACTGCCCGTACAATGCCCCACAACGATCCTTTGCAGGTCAAAGCGCTGCAAATGCAGCATGATGGTCTCCAGTCTTTCAGCAGTCGCTTTGACCAGGTGCAGCCCGCCTAAAACCGCGTAAATTTGACTTTGGCCGCTTAGGTTGCTCACATGCCGAAGGGTATTGATAATACCCCGATGGCTGCATCCCAGAACGACGACAGGCCCTTTGGCGGTTTTCAGAACCAGGGCCTGATCATCGGCCAGCGTATCGGGAGCCTTACGGCCGTCTTTTTCGACAAAGAATCCCTCGGCCACCGATTCGAAACTGGACGCCTGGGGTATTTCACCGGTGGTCATCATTTCGGGGGCAAGTTCGACTGGAGACGTATCCAAAATTAACTTGACACCTCTTTTGAGCAACTCGTTTTTACTCACCGGGATTCCGACTTCGCGGCAGCGACCTTTGCGTTTGATGAGTTTGTGAGTGAAGACATCGGGGTGAGCGTAAAGCGAAAAATCCGAGTTGCACTCCAATAAATGCCTTAAGCCGCCGGTATGATCGTAGTGGCCGTGACTGAGCACCACCGTATCAATGGTGGCCAGATTCTTGCCAAGCACGCGGGCATTGTTTTCCAGAGCCAGATACTGCCCGGTGTCAAATAAAATGCGTTGCGTTCCGCTTTCGATTAAAAAGGCCAGACCGTGTTCTCCAATAAGCTCACGACTGCCGCCGATGCCGACCGTATTTTCAACCAGGGTGGTAATCTTAACTTTCATCACAATAATTTTTTCAATAGGGCATGAATATTGAGATATGGCGCTGGCAATTATATCAAAACCAGCAGGCTATGGTTGTTGGTTGGCCAGTTGAGCCCGTTGAAATCACAAAACACAAGCGATTTTGAAATGGTCTCCTGTTCGCTTTCAAGTGAGTTCAGATAGTTTTTGGGCCATATCCGCATAGGCCCGGGATACTGCCGTATCGGCATGCACCTTCTGATAACAGGCCCCTGAATCCCCACAGGCAACCACATTGGGGTCAAAAGGAATTTTGCCCAGAAAACGGATGCCGGTTTGCTGGGCGGTTCTTTCACCGCCGCCGGTTCCAAAGAGATCGATCATTTCACCGCAGTGGGGACAATTCAGGCCACTCATGTTTTCTACCAGACCAAAGATCTCCATTTTAACTGTTTTGCAGAAATTAATCGATTTGCGAACATCAGCCAGAGCGATTTCTTGCGGTGTCGTCACAATAACGGCTCTGGCATCTGATACGATTTGAGCCACCGTCAGTGGCTCATCTCCGGTACCCGGTGGACTGTCAATCACCAAAAAATCGAGTTCTCCCCAGTCGACATCACCGATAAATTGACGGATGGCCGAATATTTCATCGGACCGCGCCAGATAATCGCGTCGTCTTTACCAGGGATAAATGAC
>CAZJHF010000041.1:0-15512 GCA_964545505.1 uncultured Desulfobacterales bacterium
ATAATGCAATAGTTTCAATAACCTAAAATGACTTTTCTAATTTTAGGAAAAGAGAATTCAAAAATTCACCCACATAGAATTTAACCCGTTTCTTGAACTTTGAAACGCTTATTTCGCATATCATGAGGAGGGTCTTATGCTACTCGAAGGTAAAAATGCGCTGGTGACCGGAGGCTCACAGGGAATTGGTGCTGCCGCCTCCCTCGAATTGGCCAGCGAAGGCGCCAATGTTTGCTTGACCTATCGCAAACACGAGGCCGAAGCCAAAAAATACGCAGAAGAAATTGAGGCGATGGGTCGCAAGGCCCTGGCGGTGAAATGTGATATCGCTTCGTTTGCCGACGCTGAAAAAGTGGTCAAAGCCGCGGTTGAGGCGTTCGGCAGTTTGCACGTGCTGGTCAACAATGCCGGTATGAACTGGGATGGTGTATCCTGGAAAATGTCCGAAGAACAATGGGACCGGGTGTTGGAAGTCAACCTGAAAGGTTATTTTAACTTTACCCGTCAGGTGGCACCCCTTTTAAAGGATCAAAAATACGGCCGCATCATCAACGTGACCTCCATTAACGGGCTGCGCGGAAAATTCGGCCAGACCAATTATTCTGCATCCAAGGCCGGTATCATTGGATTCACAAAGGCGCTGGCAAAGGAGCTGGGCGCTTTTGGCGTCACGGTTAATGCCGTAGCCCCGGGCCTGATCGAAACTGCAATGCTGAAGGAATCCGAAGCCAGGGACAAAATTATCGATATGGCCATGGCCGAAAGTGCCCTGAAACAGGTTGGACAACCTGAAGACCTGGCCTACCTGGTGAGTTTTTTGGCATCTGAAAGAGCCAAACATATTACCGGGGAGGTTATTAAAGTAGATGGGGGTCAATACATCTAGTTTTCATTTCCTGAATGGCCTTTTTTCCGCTGGCCGGCGTTCTCCGCAGGTTTTCCGCCTGCAACGTACTTCAAGTACGCCTTGGCGGAAACCTTTGTGCGTCCTGGACCAGCAAAAAAAATTTTCAACCAGGAAATGAAAACAATAAATCAAAAATATGAAAGAGAGAAAATATGGGAAAAGTAGCAATTGTCGGAGTTGGACAGAGCACATTTGTCAGGAGTTATCCGGGATCTATCCGGGAGCTGGTATTTGAAGGATTCAGGGAGGCCATGCAGGATGCCCAGATGAAAACAACAGACATCGATGCGTCCATCATTTGCTCGGCACCTGAATATGACAAACAGCGTTCACCGGCCGGTGTGTTTGCGGAATATTTGGGCTTGAACCCGCAACCGACCTTTTATGTTGAAACCCTGTGTTCTTCCAGCAGCACAGGATTGAAACTGGCCTATTCACTGGTCAAATCGGGCCTGCACGATGCGGTGGCCGTGATCGGGTTTCAAAAGATGTCGGAAATCACCTCCTCCGAATCCCAGGAGCGCATGGGCCGGGGAGCCGATATCCAGTGGGAAAGTCCTTTTGGCACCATGATGCCCGCCTATTATGCCATGTACGCCAATGCGCATATGCAAAAATATGGGACCTCCCTGGACGACCTGGCACTGATCCGCGTTAAGGCAGCAACCTACGGGCAGTTAAATGATCGAGCTGTTTATCGTAAGCCGGTGGAGTTTGAAATGTTTAAAGACCCGGAAAACCGCATGGCGGGTCCGGTCGCCAGCCCGTTGCGCGTGGGAGATTGCTGTGCCAATGCCGACGGCGGCTCCTGCGTTATCGTGGCCAGCGAAGAAAAAGCCAAATCTTTTTCGAAAAAACCGGTCTGGATTTTGGGCGTCGGCTCCGCCACCACAACTGTCAATTTGGCAGGTAGAGACCTGTTTACCGGGTTAAGTGTCGCCGAACAGGCAGCCCAGCAAGCTTATGAGATGGCCGGTGTGGGCCCCAAAGATATTGATGTCGCTGAAGTGCATGACTGTTTTACGATCGCAGAAATGATGGCCTATGAAAACCTGGGATTTGCCAAACCGGGTGAAGGCAAGGAACTGATCAGAGCCAAAGAAACCTATAAGGAAGGCAGCATTCCGGTGAATGTCGACGGCGGTCTTCTATCCAAGGGTCATCCCATTGGCGCCACCGGTGGCTCCCAGATCCGAACCGTTGTTTTGCAGCTCAGGGGAGAAGCCGGCGATATCCAGGTCAATGATCCACAGATCGGTCTGGTGCATAACATTGGTGGTGTGGGGCTGTACGGCAATGTGACCATACTTGGACGTTAATGGAATTAGTGAAAATACCACCCAAAACCGCAAAGACCGCAAAGAAAAATTTTACTTTACGATAAGTTAGTTTTTATGCTTTGCGATTTTGCGTCTTTGCGAGAGGTTTTTATTCTAATGAGAGAGGCTAAAAATGAGCAAAAAGAAAGAAATAGATGATCGATTCAAACATTTCGGTACGGTCAGTTTTACTTCCATTACCAAAACCAATGACTTCATCGATTATCTGAAAGACAACAAGGTCATGGGTACGCGGTGCAAAGATTGCGGATTGTCCTTTTTTCCGCCGCGGATGGATTGCCATCAATGTCTTAGCAGTAATGTAGAGTGGTTTGAAGTCAGCGGCAATGGCAAACTGGTGAGTTTTAGTAAATTGCAATATGCTCCCATCGGATTCGAAGAAGATGTCCCCTACTGCATCGCTCTTTTAGATTATGGTGATTTTAAAGTGTTTGGTCGAATTGCCCCGGACCTCAAGGATAATGAAATCCAGATCGGCATGGAGATGCAGGCCGTTGTCAACGAACTGCCCAACGGGCAAATTAACTACGTGTTTCAAAAAGCTTGATTTAAATTTACATTAAGGATGAGAACCATGAGCGAAAATAAGTATTTGAAAATCGAAAATGCAGACGGTGTAGCGCGCATTACACTCGATCGGCCCAAACATAATGTTTTAGACATTGACATGATGAATGAGCTGATCGCCGAACTGGAAAGTCTTGCGACCGATGATGAACTGAAATGTCTGGTGATCAATGGCGCAGGCGCCAGCTTTTGTGCCGGGGTTGAAGTCGCCGACCACAAACCGCAAAACGTTCAGCAAATGATCGATACCTTTAACCGCATTTTTGAGCTGATCGATCGACTCGACGTGCCTGTGATTGCTGCCGTGCACGGGGCCTGTCTGGGCGGTGGTATGGAACTCGCCATTGCTGGTGACATCATTGTGGCGGCTGAAAGTGCGCTGTTCGGTCAGCCGGAAATCAAGCTTGCATTTTTACCGCCTTATGCAGCCATTCGACTACCCCACCTGGTCGGACCTGCCAAGGCCATTGAAATCTGCACCACCGGCAAACGCTATAGCGCCGAAGAAACCCGACAGATGGGAATGGTCTCTTATGTGGTCGCCGATGATCAGCTAGCCGATGCCACCGATAGACTCGTTAAGGAAATCCAATACAACAGTCCCCTGATTATTCGATTGAATAAACAGGCGGTCAAAAAGCACCTGGATTTACCGTTCCCACAGGCCATCGAAAGCGTCAGTGACCTTTTTCTAAATACGCTCATGAAAACCGAGGACGTACTCGAAGGTATCCAAAGCTTCGAAGAAAAGCGCAAGCCGGTTTGGAAGAACAAATGAAATTGAATATTGAATATTGAATATTTATGGATGGAATTCAATTTTAATAAAATATCATTTTTGCAAATGAATCTTGGGTTTCATCCCTTTATAATATTCAATATTCATTATTCAATAGTCAATTTACATGGGGGATTATATGTCACAGATTCAGATTAACAAAATCGCGGTTATTGGTGCGGGTAACATGGGCAGCGGTATCGCTCAAAAAATGGCCCAGGAAGGCATCAATGTCATATTGGTGGATATGAAAGAGGAATTTGTCGAACGCGGCATTAATATTATCCGACAAACGCTCAAAGAAGCCGTTGAGCGCAAGATTCTCAACTCAGAACAATTGCACGATGTCCTCTCACGCATCATTGGCACCTGCGATTTTGAAATGGTGGCCGATGCCGATATTGTTATTGAAGCTGTCTTTGAAGACAAACAGGTTAAATTTGAACTTTTTGATAAACTGGATCGCATCTGCTCTGACAAAACGATTCTGGCTACCAACACATCCAGTTTTTACGTTCACGAATTTGCCAATAAAACCTCCCGACCGGATCGCTTTGTGGGACTGCATTATTTTTACCACCCGGCCAAAAATCGACTGCTGGAAGTGATTCCCCATGAAACGACCAGTGCCGCAACTCTTGAAAAATCTCTTCTGGCTGCCAGGCTGCACGGCAAAACCGCCATCGTTGTAAAAGATGCACCCGGCTTTGCGGTAAACCGCTTTTTTGTGCCTTTTTTAAACGAAGCCGCCCGCATGCTCGAAGAAGGAGTAGCCGACATCCCTACCATTGAAGAAGCCGCCAAGCAGGCTTTTAAAATCGGCATGGGGCCTTTTGAGCTCATGAATGTCACCGGGATTCCGATTGCCGTGCACGCCTCGACAACCCTGGGAAACGAGCTAGGAACCTTTTACGCCACGGCTGATATCATAAAAACCCAGAAGGATAAAAACGAAAACTGGGACTTAAGCGGTGATGTCGACGCGTCCAAACTCGAGGCAGTTAAAGATCGCTTTTACGGCGTTTGTCTCGGGGTGGCAGCAGCCCTGGTGGATGAAGGCGTTGCAACCATCGAAGACACCGATCGGGGCGCTAAAATCGGCCTGCGCTGGCTGATGGGACCCTTTGAAATCATGAATAAGATCGGCATCGAAAAAACCTACCAAGCCGTAGAGGCAATCACCCAAAAATACCCTGATTTCAAAATGCCGCAGGTCTTAGCTCAGCAATATGAAAGCGGCCAACCGTTTGCGTTTAACTTTGTGGATCTGGAAGTCAACGATACCGTCGCAACCATAACCATTAACCGCCCCGAAGCCATGAATGCCTTGAATGAGACCGTGGTTGAGCAGCTCAGGCAGCGATTTGAAGAAGCCAAGGCGGATGCCAAAGTCAAAACCATCGTGTTTCAGGGCGCCGGTAAAGCCTTTGTCGCCGGGGCGGATATTAAATATTTCGTGGACAAGATTAAAGCAGACAAAATCGCGGATATCGAAAAATTCACCCGCAAGGGCCACGAGTTACTGCTGGATATTGAAAACTCGGACAAGCTGACGATTGCCCTGTTAGACGGTCTGAGTTTAGGCGGCGGCAGCGAGCTTGCTTTAGCCTGCCAGGCCATCATTGCCACACCTGCCGGATCAATGGGATTTACTGAAACCGGTATCGGCATTATTCCCGGATTGGGTGGTATGCTGCGCTTAGCTCGTCACGTCGGACCGGAGCTCGCCAAATATTATGTCTTTACCGGCACCCCCATCAACGCAGATGATGCCCAAGATCTCGGTATGGTTACGCGCCGGGTAGCCCCGGCCGAGGTGGCATCCGCCATCGAAGAGGTGGCATCTGAAGGAAAACCGGACAAATACCGGCAGCGCGAAATTCCGGAAAAATTCAAAATGCTGGCTCAAATGGGGAGCAGTGAAAATGTAGCCCGGCTATTGAACGGTCAACCGCCCGAAGGCGTAGCTGCTGAAATTGCAGCCAAAATTGCCAAATTCATTGGCTATAAAGCACCACTGGCACTTAAGATTGCCAATGAGATCATCGATGAGCAGGTTGGAAAATCAATCGCCGAGGCGGTGGAAGTTGAACTCGTGCGTTTGAATGACATTTTCAGTACGGCCGACGCCCTGGAAGGTCTTTCAAGTTTCGGCCGCAAAAAGCCCGTATACAAAGGTGCGTAATTTAAATGACACGGGAGGAAGAACTGACCCGTCAGGGTTGGGAACGACAGGCTACCTATGACGAGCCGCGCCTGTCAGAAATGGTTGATACATATGGGGAAATCGGCCTGGAGGTTCATCTGGAAGCCTTTGATCCCGAGGAAGAGGCCGGTTGTGCCAGTTGCATGGCCCTAATGCCTGAGAAGTACAAAACCATTTATACCCGCAAAAGCCCGGTTAATTAACTGGGCTTGCTTTTGGCTTCGACTCGACTGAGCTCGTCGCAGGCTGGCAACTGGCCCCTGGCTCAAAAAATGCCAGCGGCCAGAAGCGAGCAGCCAGTAGCCGGTTTCTTACCAATTCGCTGATGCTACAACGAGAATGACCAGATTCTCATCCCCGTTATTCAACAGACTATGCGATGAACCGGTTGGGATCCAGGTGGCATCCCCCGGTCCAACCTGCTGTTTTTCGTCATCCACACCCATTTCACCGCTGCCTTGCAATACAAAATAGATTTCCTCCATGGGATCCACGTGGGCTTCGATTTTTTTTCCCGGTTCCAGGGTCGCAATCGCCAGAAAACCAATTTCTTTAAGAATGCGGCGGTCCAGAATCATTTGTGCAATGGCTCCCCCATGAGCTAAATAGGTGGTTTCCATTACCGCCTTATCGTTTAGATTTCGTACAATCATAGGCTATCCTCTCTCCAATCATAATTCTTTTTGCAAAATTTCAATAAGCAAAATTGAAATATTTTATTTCACCGCAAAGACGCAGAGTATGCTGAAAATTTTATTTATTTAGCTTTTCGGTGAGAGGCCCCGCCTAATCGGCGGGATGACCGATCTGATCCTCTATATAAAGGTCGGCCTCCGAAAAGCTAAAACCCTCAATACGAAACTATTATAGATCTTGATTGTATACTTACCGAGATAAGTTAAATTATAAATTATGTTTTATTACAGCGAAGCTGTGAGCGATTTTACTTTGCTGGCCTCTCAACAGCAAAGGAAAAAAACCAGTTCCTCTGCGGTCTCTGCGCCTCGAGCGCAGCCCCGCGGAGCGCGATGCAAGCACGGGCGGTGGACCCAGTCAATCCAAATACGGTTTTCAATCTTTTAGCTTGACAGAATCTACAATGTAGCTTTAATGTAGCTAAACACAAGATTCAACAAAAAAATGAAATTGACTCATTTAATTGACACAAATCTAAAAAATAGCTAAAAAATCAACTGAATTGAATGCGCCGACTCGGCCTTCAAATACAAAAAAATCATAAAGGATGTTGCCATGCACAAACTACTTACCGAAAGTCCAGGCCAAAAAATGCTGCTCCTGGGCAATGAAGCCATTGCCAGGGGCGCAATCGAAGCAGGCGTTGCAATTGCCAGTACTTACCCGGGCACACCCTCTTCTGAAATTTCTTTGAATTTTTTCCAGATGTCACAGGAAAGCGATTTGTATTTTGAATACAGCACCAATGAAAAAGTGGCCATGGAAGTGGCGGCAGCCGCCGCCAACTCCGGCGTGCGCAGCATGTGTGTCATGAAGCATGTAGGTGTCAATGTTGCTGCAGACGCACTGATGACACTGGCCTACGTGGGCGTTAAAGGTGGCATGGTTGTTCTGACCGCTGATGACCCTTATATGTTTTCCAGTCAAAACGAGCAGGACAATCGCTTTTATGCCAAATTGTCAGGGCTGCCCCTGCTGGAGCCATCGAGTGTCGAAGAAGCCAAAGAAATGATTTCATATGCCTTTGAAATTTCTGAAAAATTGCAGGAGCCGGTCCTATTTCGCACCACCACCCGGATCAATCATTCCTCCGCCATTGTTACCCTGGGCGAAATTAAGGCGCCTCAAACCAAAGGCGATTTCGTAAAGGACCCCTTTAATCTGGTCACCGTACCGGCAGTTTCCAGAAAGTTGCATGTTAAACTCCTGGAAAACATTGAAAAAGCCAAGGATCTCACGGATTCCTCTTCGTATAATTTCATCCAGGGCGATGGCAAGTGGGGCATTGTGTGCAATGGTGTCAGCTACAATTACGCGTCTGACGCCATCAAAGAATTCGATATTGCGGATAAAGTCAGGTTTCTGCGGGTGGGATTTTCTTACCCCATGCCGGAAAAAACAATTAAGTCTTTTTTAAAAGCCTGTGAGAAAGTATTGGTCATTGAAGAAGGCGAACCCTATATGGAAGAGCAGGTCAAGGCCTTTGCCCAGGAAGAAGGTCTGACACTGTCCATTCGAGGAAAAGCCCAAGACCTGTTTACGCGCCTCTATGAGTATGACCCCGCACAGGTCAGAGAAAATATCGCCAAATTTTTTGAGATACCGTATACCCCCGCGGCCAAACCGGATCTTTCCGATGTCCCCCAAGTGCCCCAGCGGCCGCCTACCCTGTGCGCCGGATGCTCTCATCGGGCCACTTACTATGCCGTTAAAAAAGCCGCTGAAGGACTTGGCACCATTTATCCAACAGACATCGGGTGCTACACCCTCGGCGTGCTGCCGCCGCTTTCAACAGCGGATTTTCTGTTGTGTATGGGATCATCGGTGGGCACGGGATGCGGTTTTTCGGCTTCAACGGATAAAAAGGTTATTTCGTTTATCGGCGATTCCACTTTTTTCCACTCCGGCATTCCCGGCCTGGTCAACGCGGTTTTTAATAACCATAACTTTACGTTGGTCGTTTTAGACAACAGCACAACAGCGATGACCGGTCATCAACCCAATCCGGGTGTTAATATGAAAGACTTCAACCTGACAGGCTATGGCCGCGTATCGATTGAAAACGTCGTTCGCGCCATCGGAGTTCCTCATGTGGAAATCATCAAACCCTACCGCGTCAATAAGAGTATCGCGGCAATTAAGGAAGCCATCGATTACGAGGGCGTATCGGTCATCATTTCCAAAGAAGCCTGCACCCTTTATGCCCAGAGCCTTAAAAAAGCCAGGGGCAAGCCTTTTTATATCAACGAAAAATGCAAAGATCACCGTGATTGCGTAAACGAGCTGGCCTGTCCGGCATTCTATATCGAAGACGAACGGGTTCGCATCAACGCAGATCTATGCTCAGGTTGCGCTGTTTGTGCCCAGATATGCCCGGAAAAAGCAATTGTACCGGTACGCTCAAAGGAAAAGGTCAAGCCTTCATAAACAATGGAGTGTTGGAGTAATGGAGTAATGGAGTAAAATCAATTGCAGATTTTAGATTGCGGATTGCTGATTTAGAAATCAGAAGTACAGCATATCTGAAATCCGCAATCGGCATTCCGAAATCTAATTCGCTCCAATACTCCATTAGGTATTTGATAAGCCACAATCGATTTTGAAAGCATACATGTAAACAGAACTATAATGAACTGATAGGAACAAACTTATGCAGACAACAAGATTGATCATCGTAGCCGTCGGCGGGCAGGGAAACCTGCTGGCATCTAAAGTGCTCGGCGAGGCTGCACTGCTGGCCGACATCCCAGTGCGTATGAGTGAAATCCACGGCATGGCTCAAAGAGGCGGTGTCGTTGAATCCGCAGTGGTTTTTGGCGATGCGGAGAGCACCATCATCTCCGATGGCGAGGCAGATGTACTGGTGGGTTTCGAACCTTCTGAAACCCTGCGTGCTTTAAACAAATGCAATGCCGATACGATCGTGATCACCAACACAGCGAAATTGCCGCCGTTCACCGTGGCCATCGGCCAGGGCACATACCCGGAATTAAATGAACTCCAGGAATTGATTCGCCAGAAAACAGCCCGGCTGGTGGCTTTTGACGCCCTGGCCCTGGCCAAAGAGGCCGGCAATTTTATGTCCTTAAATATGGTTTTGCTTGGCTCGTTGATTCAAACCGGGCTTATGCCGGTGTCGGCTGATAATGTTAAAGAAGCGATTCGGACATCCACCAAAAAGGCTTTTATCGATATCAATATTAAAGCCTTTGAGCTTGGCTTTAAAGCCGCCGCCAAGGCCGGTTGATTTTTACAACGATAATTTTCAAAATTCCGGTTTGACGCTAAAACGGACACTGCTTAGCAATTATGCCGCTGTGGCCCGTCACGTTTTTATAAAAATTTTATCTGTTGGCTTTCATTACAATTTTGTTACCTGCAAAGGAGGAAGATCATGCCCTGGAATGATAAATTTGAATGCATGCCGGTGGAAGGGCTTAAAAAATTTCAGCTGGAAAAACTGAAAGAGACCTTCATATGGGTATCTGAGAAGATACCGTTTTATAAAAATAAATTCAAGGAAATGGGGATCAGCGCCGAAGACATCAAAAGCCTTGAAGATGTGACCAAACTTCCCTTTACCGTCAAAACGGATCTGCGAGATAATTATCCCTTTGACCTGTGCGCCGTGCCACTTGAAGATGTAGTCAGAGTCCATGCGTCCTCAGGTACGACCGGCAAACCCATTACCGGCCCTTACACCCAGGAGGATTTGGATCAATGGATCGAATGTATGGCCCGCACCCTCTATGCCGCCGGTATCCGCAAAGAAGATGTAGTCCAAAATGCCTACGGTCACGGTCTTTTTACCGGTGGCCTCGGCTTCCATCAGGGAGCCGCAGCCCTCGGCTGTACGGTTGTGCCCACCGGGGCCGGAATGACCGAACGTCAAATTACCATTATGCAGGACTTTAAATCGGATGTTCTGTTTGCGACACCATCGTATGCTCTGACAATTGCCGAACGCGCCGAAGAAATGAAGGTCGACATTAAAAAGCTTAATCTGCGGGTTGGCGTATTTGGTGCCGAGCCCTGGACAGAAGGCATGCGGCAGGAAATCGAAGAGCGCATGGGAATCAAAGCCCAGGAAGCATTCGGCTTAACCGAGCTTTGCGGACCCGGTGTGGCCTATGACGCAGCAGATCAAAACGGCCTGTACATCAATGAAGATCATTTCCTGGCCGAAGTCGTCGACCCGCAGACACTGGAGCCCTTGCCGGAAGGAGAAAAAGGTGAGCTCATTTTTACGGCCTTGCAGCGCCGCGCCATGCCCATGATTCGTTACCGCACCAAAGACATTACGCGCCTGTGGCGCGAGCCCGGCCATGAAGGCCGGACATTTATTCGAATGGACAAAATCTACGGCCGTTCGGACGACATGCTCATTATTAGCGGTGTGAACGTCTTTCCATCTCAAATTGAAGCACTGCTTTTGGAAATTGAGGAAGTCGAACCTCAATACCAGCTGGTTGTGAGTAAAAAAGGGTATCTGGACCATCTCAGCATTCGGGTGGAAGGCAAAAAAGAAATTTATGAAGCCGGTGAAGATCGCAGACATGAAATCGAAGGCAAAATAGCCGGCCATATCAAAGGCAATATGGGAATTGGCGTTAATGTTGAGCTGGTCGATGCAAAAGCCATTGCCCGCAGCGAAGGCAAAGCGGTGCGAGTCATAGACGAACGGCCCAAACAGGAGAGGTAAAACATGAGTGACGCGTCCAATTTTAGTCCCCAATCGTTTGCAGTGGTCGGGGCCGGACCGGTGGGATGCATTGTTGCCTGCTTTCTGGCCAAAGGCGGCTATGAGGTCACCCTTTGTGATGTCATTCCGGACTTGCTGGTGCCGGCGCAGGATCCTGGAATTATTCTTGAAGGCGCCGAAAATATGCAACACAAGGTCACCCGGACATGCACAACTGTTGACGAAATAGCTGACTACAACCCGGATGTGATCTTTATCACCGTCAAAGCCAATGCCCTGCCGCTGATTGCATCAGCCGTTGAAGGCTTTTACAAAGAGGGCCTGGCAATTGTCAGCTGGCAAAATGGTATCGATACTGAATTGGAGCTGGCAAAAATATTGGGCAAGACGGATGTGATGCGCGCCGTCGTCAATTACGGATGCGGTCTGGCGGGACCGGCGCATGTCAAAGTTCCCTTTCACCACCCGCCACATTACATTCAGGAAATGGACCCTCACTCCCGTGATGCTGCAATTGCCATCGCCAATGCGCTCGGCAAATGCGGACTGGAAACCGCGCACAGCGACAATATTATTTCAATGGTCTGGCGCAAGAGCGTTATGAATGCCTGCATGAATCCGGTGTGCGCCGTCACCGGTTTAACCATGTCGCGCGCAATGAATGACCCCATTGTCTATCAGATCGTCGATGCCCTCGTAAAAGAATGCATCCAGGTCGCCCGTGCCAATGAAATCGATCTGGGCTGGGATTTTTATCCCCATGCCATGGAGTACATGCGCAATGCCGGCGATCATAAACCGTCTATGTTAATGGATATCGAAGCCGGTCGGCGCACGGAAATTGATTTTATCAACGGCAAATTTGTTGAATACGGTGCCCGCACAGCAACCCAGACGCCGTATAATCACACCCTCAGCGCGCTGGTAAAAGGATTAGAGTCAAAATAGCAATATGGTCTCCAGAATAACTTATGCGGGCGTCGACGTGGGGGCATCACGCACCAAAGTCGCCATCCTCGATAACAGTAAAAACCTGATTGGCCATGCCGTTAAAAAATCCGGCACCGACTTTACGGCCACAGCCGATACCTGCCTCGCAATGGCGCTACAAATGGCCGGTACCCAAAAAAGTGAAATTAGAAATACCATTTCAACCGGATACGGCCGTAATAACGTATCGTTTGCCCGAGATACCAAAACAGAGATCGGCTGCCACGCCAAAGGTTGTTTTTTGTACTTTCCGTTTGCCACCACCGTTATTGATATCGGCGGGCAGGACAACAAAGTTATTAAGCTCGACGCTTCGGGCAAGCGCACCGGATTTAAAATGAATCGTAAATGCGCCGCCGGCACCGGTGCTTTTCTGGAAGAAATGGCCATGCGCCTGAATGTCTCCTTGGAAGAGATGGACGGCCTGGCCGGCCAATCAAAGAATATGGTTAAACTGGGCAGCTTCTGCACGGTGTTTTCGGCAACCGAGGTTCTGGAAAATATCCGCCGGGGCAAAAAACTGCCGGATATCGTCAAAGGTGTTTACTATTCGATGATCAAACGTGTTTTAGAAATGGAAGCCCTGACCGAAAAGGTGGTCATGACCGGCGGTGTGGTGGCCCACAATGCTTTTATGGTTAAAATGGCCGAAGAAATGATCGGCCGGAATATTCTCGTGCCGGAATACCCGCAGCTCACCGGAGCCATTGGCGCCGCGCTGTATGCAATGCAGCCTTAGCTCCTTGCTTCTGACTTTTCATCTTTTGACTTAGTCTGTGCGTTAGCCCGTAAACAGCGTTCAGAAGATAATCGATGCAGGACAATTTGACATATGAAGGTGTATTTATGACGACTGATAAAGATAAGGTTATGCGCGTTAAGCTAAAAGCGGCCAGCAAACTAAACCAGATCATGGCCGATTATTTTTATGAGCTGGATGCGGCTGCCAAAGCAAAAGAACCCAAAATTGCCTGGTGTACGAGTGTAGGTCCGGCAGAAATCCTGCGTGCGATGGGGTTTCTGGTTTTTTTTCCCGAAAATCACGGTGCCATGCTGGGTGCCAGCCGCATGGCCACCGATTTATTGCCAATTGCGGATGCCCAAGGATATTCGCCGGATATCTGTTCGTATCTACGCGCCGATATTGGTGCCTACCTGAGCAAGACGACGCCCATTGCAAAATCATATAAAGGCATTGAAGGCGTCCCCAGGCCGGATGTGCTCGCATTTAACACCAATCAATGTCGCGACGTGCAGGACTGGTTTACCTGGTATGCCAAAGAACTTGATGTTCCCGTAATCGGTATCCATACCCACCGCGGGGTCGGTAAAGTGACCCAAAACCACATTGATTCAATTGCCACGCAATTGAAGGATTTAATCAAACCGCTGGAGTATATTTCGGGCAATAAGTTTGATCTCGATAAACTTAAGCAAGTTGTGGTATTGTCCAAGGAGTGTTCAATCCTGTGGAAAAAGGTTCTGGATACCGCTAGAAATGTGCCCTCTCCGTTTACCTTCTTTGATGGGACCATCCATATGGGACCGGCAGTTGTCCTCAGAGGTACCCAGCAGGCCAATGATTACTATCAATTATTACTCAATGAATTAGAGGACCGAGTTACAAACAATATCGCCGCGGTACCGCATGAACAGCACCGGATCTATTGGGATGGTATGCCGGTCTGGGGCCGACTGAGAGATCATTCCGAATTGTTTTCGGATTTGAATGCCAATGTCCTGGCCTCCACATATTGCAACAGCTGGATTTTTTCAGCCTTCGATCCCGATGATCCCTTTAACAGCATGGCACGTGCCTACACGGAATTGTTTATTGTGCGCTCGGACGATTTTAAAGAAACCTACATTAAAGAAATGCTGAATGCGTTTAAAGTCGATGGCATTATCTATCATGATGCAAAATGCTGTCCTAATAATTCCAACGCGAGTTACGGGATGCCGAAACGCCTTGAGCGGGAGACCGGTGTTCCCAGTTTAACGATCAACGCCGATCTTAATGATTTGCGGCTGATCTCAGATGAGCAGACCAAAACCAATGTGGAGGCGTTTATCGAACAGCTCGAAGAAAATCAGTCCTGAGTTGAGCGTTATAAATTTAAAAAAATTAAATATATAGCAGAGGGATTCTTTCATTTTATTTTAAAATTTTTAACCCTGCGGGATTGCCGATCTTACCGCATCTACTGTGTTAGATGCCGTTTCGCATAGAAAACTATAGCGAAACAACATCTGCCGTGTAGCTGCAGCAACCTCGACAATCGCTCAATTCAGGACTCTGAGTTGAGCGTTATAAATTTAAAAAAATTGATTAATCAGGTTAGCCGGTTTACCGGTTGCCGGTTGAGCCCGTTAAATAAGAAATAATGTCTTAATCTATTCAACGGGCTAACGGGCAACGGGCTCAACATATTTTTTGAGATAGGGAGGAATGAACATGGGTTACTGGATGAACCTCGGTCAAATCCAAAAGATTAATGCCAAGAAGTTTCCAGATACAGTGGCCTTAAGAGACGCCAATCGCGCGTTTACGTATCCTCAAATGAACCGCCGCATTAACCAACTGGCCAACAGCCTCTCTTCCCTTGGACTGCAGAAAGGGGATAAACTTGCCGTATTGCTGGAAAATTGCATTGAAATCTGTGAACTGTTCATGGCGACTGCCAAAGCCGGTATCATTATTGTGCCCATAAACTTTCGTCTGGTGTCTTCTGAGGTGGAATACATTGTCAACAACTCAGACGCCAAGGCCATGGTTGTCCACGATCAGTTTGCTCATGTGGTGGAGCCCATCCGCTCCAATTTAAAACAGATTGGCCCCCAAAATTATGTGATTGTCGGCAAACCACAGGACGGATATCGTATGTATGAAGATTTTCTCAGTGCTTCAACGGACACGGAACCGGACGCCGAAATTGCTCCCCGGGACACCTGGATATTGATCTACACTTCCGGCACAACCGGCAAGCCCAAGGGTGTCATTCGCTCTCACGAATCCCATATTGCCTATTATTTGCACAATGCCGTAGATTTCGGATTTAACGAACACGATGTGTGCATGAATGTCATGCCGCTTTGCCATATCAACTCCATTTATTTCACATTCACGTTTTTGTATGTCGGCGGATCGGCTTATATCCACCCGGCTTTAAACTTTAAGCCCGAAGAAATCCTCACAATTTTTGAGAGCGAAAAAATCAGCTTTGTTTCTCTGATCCCCACCCATTACAACTTAATTCTCAATGCCCCCGAAGATGCCAAAAAGCGCGATGTCAGCTCAATCCGTAAACTGCTATGCTCTTCGGCAC
>CAZJHF010000042.1:0-2991 GCA_964545505.1 uncultured Desulfobacterales bacterium
CCTGGAACAATCGCTGGCGGGCAGGAAAAGCTGGCAGGCCATATTAAAAGCCCACCAGTCCGGTGCGATAATCGCCGGCAGCAGCGCCGGCGCGATGATTCTGTGTGATCATTATTACGATCCGCTTGAGAAGAAAATATTCAGCGGGTTGGGGCTGATACCCGGTAGCTGTATTGTGCCGCACCACAATACCTTCGGCAACAGATGGGCGCCCAGGCTGGCGCAACGCCTGCCCGGTGTGACCTTAATCGGCATTGACGAACAGACTGCAGCGCTGAACGACGGCCCCAACGGCCGGTGGCAGGTGTACGGTGCCGGCGGGGTAACCCTTTATCAAAACGAGCGCCGGCAGCATTTTGCAGCCGGCAAGCGTTTTTCTGTAAAGTTTTAGACGATTCAAAAATGGATTATTTTTAAGGGCGGGTCAATGCGGGTATCGATTTAAGGGGACTTCATCCACAACTTAACCGTGAGCGATGAAGTCCCCAGATGCTTTTGAAGTTCAATCTGAATTTCGATGAATGCGCTTAAAAACTGTATAGCAGTACTAAACCGCCGATGAATTGATTGGCGCTACCTTCGTTTGTGACCGGACTGCTCTCATCTGCATCGTTTAACAGGCGCGCATAATCTAAGATACCCAGCGCGCTAAATTGGTTCCAAAAATTCCAGCTCAGCCTCAATTCGACGCCCGCATCCTTGACGCCCGAATCGGCCGCGTATAGCGGTAGTCCGCTGGACAATACGTTGGCCGGATTCACGCCAAAATAGGTGTCCATGTAATCGCTGTTGGCATAGGTCGCACGGCCACTGATGAGCATGCGCCACTTGGGGTCTATAATCCAATTATAACCGGCCTTGAGTTCCGTCGTCCACCCGTTATAGGCATTGCCGACATCCTCTAAATACTCCAGGCGCGCGTACCAGTTGTTATAGTTAACCCCCACAAAAGCACCCAGCTCGTTGGCATCGCTGATATTCTTCATTGCGCTTACCTGATCGTTGTCCACCCTGCTGCGAGAGGGACGATAGTTGTACGAAAGCCCCGCCTCCAGCCAGCTGACCCAGCTGCCTGGAATCAGGTTGGCCCGCGCATAAGGACCTTCTAATCTGACGTACATCCCATTGTCGAATTTGGCCATGCCGAATGGAATCACAACCGAAGAGTAATCACTGCTGCCCTCATAATCCGGCGCAAAGGCAACACCGGCGCCAAAGGAATATTCACCCGCCTGCACGCCGGTGGCCATACCGGCCACCAGGCAAATACTCAGAATCGCCAGTAATACTTTAGACAACCACTCCACCTTCTTCATCGGTTCTACCTCCTGTGTTTAGCGTTTTTAAACTGCTTATTTTTTTGGGGCTCGCCTGGCAAAATAGCAAATGGGCCTCTTTAAATCAAGGGATTTCGGATGTCATTTATGCAGAACCCCACTCATCTGTGGGAAGACCGGCGGAGATGAGCGTTTCGGTCCGGGTCTTTTGCAAATCGCCAGCGGCTTGACCCGTTACGGTGTGCGGCAGGACGCGTCAAGATCACCGGTTCCGACCGCAAGGCAGGTAATCGCTATTTTAGCTTCGTCAAAACACACGGCCACATCTTTGCCTGCATCCCGCGGGCGTTCATGAATGGTCCCTTTATAGATAAGTGCGTCACCCTGCTGATCGTAGGCATACTGGTGGGGATGGGTGTCCAGGCCGCAAAATTCATAGGTCAGCTCCGTATCCATGCTATGCGGGTGGGGCAGGTTGACATTCCAGAAATGCCCGCAAACCAGGTCCCGGCCTAACAACATCCGCAAAACCGGCCGGGCATGATAGCCGGTCCCAGCCCAATCGATCTGCTGGTCTCTGGCGATATATTGTGAGATCGCAATCGCACGACAGCCTAAGATGGCCGCTTCGCGAGCGGCCGCCACAGTGCCCGAATTGTAGACGTCAGAGCCCAGATTCGCTCCGGGATTGATTCCGGCAATCAGCCAGCTGGCATCCGGTACAAATTGCTTCAGTGCGACCCGGGCGCAGTCGGCGGGTGTGCCATCGATACTGAACCGATCCGCGCTCGGCTGATCAAAATGAATGGGGTCCCGGGTGGTGACCCGGTGAGCGATGCCGCTTTGAGAGTGTCGGGGGGCAACCGTCACAATGCCGCCCAGCGGCCGCACGCAATCAAATAGCGTTTTCAGGCCCGGTGCATCAATACCGTCATCATTGGTTATGACAATTTTCAAATTATCCGGTCCTTAGTCGCGTTTGGCGTATTCTCATGCGCCTTTTTGGAAATTTAGCTGGCGCGGTAACGCCCGTGTTCCGGGATAGACAGTTCCGACCAGCGCTAAAATTTGACTTTTGATGATATCATATGCTAAACTATTGAAAACAGGAGGAATTATAGCCCAACCCGGCGACAATTCATCGATGCGTAATTAAATTCCGGAGTTAAGCGGTTATGCCCCGACTAACGGATCTAGATGTTTATGAAATTCGCCAGTTTTTCGAAGAATCGCTGGCCATGGCGCAACGCGCTGACAAACGCGAGAAGATGCGCATGCGCAGAAAGATTCGCGACGAGGTTTTCAATCTGCTCACCTGGGAAAAGCCGACCCCCACCGCCATCATGAACCGCTGGGAGGAGCGCCTGCACGAGATCTTACAGGTCATGCCTTACGGGTTTAAGGAAGATCTGCTTAAAATGCTGATCGATAAGATGCAAGGCATACTGAAGAAAAAATAAACCGCAGCCAAAAATAATCATACCTAAAAATTTAAAACGCCTCGCAAGGTTTCCCACAGCCGGCTTAACCCCGCATGATCCTCGCTGATCGGGGGATGGTCTGATCATGTAAGTTTGATATCACTCAATTTTTCAAGCAGCATGCCATAAGCCTGCTGGCCGCGTTTAAAGCTGTCCAGCCGCCAGAATTCATCCGGCCCATGGATGTTTTCATCCTTGAGACCGAAGGCGAAATTAACGGTATAGGCGCCCAG
>CAZJHF010000042.1:3091-15289 GCA_964545505.1 uncultured Desulfobacterales bacterium
CATGGATGTTTTCATCCTTGAGACCGAAGGCGAAATTAACGGTATAGGCGCCCAGCAGCTTTAAAAACAGGCCGCACACCGGAATGCTGCCCCCCATGCGCGCGTAGTAAGCCTCCCTGCCGTACAGCGCCTGGTGAACATTTACAGCAGCCTGATTGCCCGGATGATCGAAGGGAATCAAATAAGGGTCTGCTGTGCTGGGGTTCGGTTTAACCGTCACTTTGACGCCCGGTGGCCGATGCCGGTCGACATGGCTGCTGATTAATTCAAGGATTGTTGCCGGGTCCTGATCCGGCACCAGCCGGCAGCTAATTTTTGCATGGGCCGTGCTCGGCAGGACGGTTTTAACCCCTTCTCCCTGAAAACCGCCCCAGATACCGTTTACTTCTAGCGTGGGGCGGATCCAGGCCCGTTCATATGTTGAATAGCCGGGCTCACCAAAAAGCTGTTCGACGCTCAGTTCGGCTTTATAGGCCGATTCATCGTATGGGATTTGCGCGATCTGGGCCTTTTCGGTTTCCGAGAGCGCACGCACGGCATCATAAAAGCCGTCGACGGCGACTTTGCCATCCCGGGTGTGCATGGATTCCAGCAGCCGCACCAGGGCATGGATCGGGTTCATGATGGTGCCGCCGAAAGTTCCCGAATGGGTATCGCTTTTAGCCGCCTGAACATCAATTTGCAGGTTACACAAACCGCGGAGCCCGATCATGAGCGCCGGCTGATCTTCATCCCATTGACCTCCGTCCGCACTGAAGATCAGATCGCAGGCCAGGCGGTCACGGTTGGCCGAAATAAATTCAGGCAGCTGCGGGCTGCCGATCTCCTCCTGACCTTCAAAAAAACATTTAAGGTTGACCGGCAGCCGCCCGGCACAGCTGAGCAATGCTTCCACGGCCAGAATCGGTACCAGCATATTGCCCTTGTCGTCGGAAGCCCCCCGGGCATAAACGCGATCGTCTTTGATCGTCGGCTCAAACGGCGGCCGGGACCACAGATCCAGCGGATCAACCGGCTGTGTGTCAAAATGTCCGTAAATCAAAATGGTGGGTTTATCGCCTGCGTGCAGCCAATCGCCATAAACGACTGGATGCCCACCGGTGGGCAGCACCTCGACATTTTCGATGTCGGCGGCCTGCATCCGCGCGGCAACCCATTGCGCTGCTTGCTGCACGTCTTCTTTGTGTTCCTTTAAACTGGAAACGCTGGGAATGCGCAAAAACGCCAGCAGCTCTTCCAGAAAACGATCCTGATTTTCTGCCAGATAGCTTTTCCAGGAAGCCATGAGAGGGGTCTCCTTTCGAAAACAAATTAATAGAAGCTATAAACCAAATGGTCTGCATAAATGTCATTTGCCGGGTCAGGCTTTTCCCAGGTAAACGCCTTCATAATCCATCGATGTAAAAGGCCGCCCATCTTTGGAATTGCCGGCCCCGATCACTTGGCCGATAAAAAGGGTATGATTACCGGGCCGGTAATGGGTCTTAAGCTCACATTCAAGATAGGCCAGGCAGTCACTCAGGACCGGACAACCGGTTAAGCCGGTCGTCCAATCGAGCGCGGAAAATTTATGATCGACATCCGCTGCTTTAAACCGTGCCAGCAAATCGGTTTGCCCGTTGGACAACACATGCAGCACAAAACAGCCGCCTTTCTCAATAAGTTGATGGGAATATCGGCTGGGATGCACAGCGACCATTATGAGCGGCGGGTCATAGGAAACCTGCGAGACCCAGGAGGCAATCATGCCGTTGAGCGCTTCACCCGCTTTAGACGTTAGGACATAGATACCGTATGTCATTTTAGCAAAAGCTTCCACCCATTTTTTATCCATAACCCGGGACCGTCCTTTCTGCAATGCAACCGCTTTTTGACAACCGCCATACATTTAACTGCATATGAATAAACTTCAAGCGCTTAAAAATCAACCACCGAAAGAACACGTGTGTGCAGCCGGTTGACTTTCTTGACGATTTTTTTTATCGTGAATCGACACTGTTGCTAATAATGAAATGCCTGCCCAGAGGTGATCATTATGCCAACAAACCTGCCGCCTGAGTATTATGACGCTGAAAAGCGTTTTCGATCAAGCAAAACACCTGCGGACAAACTCGCCTGTCTTGATGAAATGATCAGCATCGTCCCGAAGCACAAAGGGACCGACAAATTACGCGCCGATTTGCGCAAACGGATGTCAAAATTAAAATCAGCCGTCCAGGCCAAAAAAAGCCTGGGCCGACACGAATCCGCCTATCATATCAATAAAGAAGGCGCCGGGCAGGTGGTGGTCGTCGGTGCGACCAACGTCGGCAAATCTGCGTTGGTTGCCCGGGCAACCAACGCCTCGCCTGAAGTCGCCGACTTTCCCCACACGACCTGGAAACCGACCCCGGGTATGATGCCGGTAGAAAATATTCAGATTCAACTGATCGATATGCCGCCGCTGAGTACGGAATACGTCGATTCGGAAATGATGGATCTCATACGACGCTGTGACCTGGTGCTTTTAATGGTGGATTTGCAAACCGATCCCTGGCAGCAGATCGAGGATTCGCTGGCATTGCTCGAAACGCAACGCATCGTACCCCTGCGCCTTAAAGATCGTTACAGGGACCGGCGTGGCATCCATCCGGTGCCGTTTTTGATTTTCGCCAATAAAAATGACGATTCGCAAACAGATGAAAATTTAGAAATTTTCAGGGAACTACTGGCTGACAATTGGCCGATGGTGTCGGCGTCGGTCAAAACAGGACGTAACCTGGATCGGCTCAGGGCCGCCCTCATACAGCGGCTGAACATTATCCGGGTATACACGAAGTCACCCGGTAAAAAACCGGATTTTACAACCCCGTTTGTGCTTCAAAAAGGCAGCACCATGGCCGATTTTACCGGCAAAATTCACCAGGATTTCTCACGGAAATTGAAATCGGCCAGGGTATGGGGCTCGACGGTGTTTGACGGTCAGATGGTTCAGCGCGATTATGTCCTGCAGGAGGGCGACATCATAGAACTGCAGATTTAAATGATAATGAACGGCGGTTTAGCCGATAGCAGTGCAGCTTGACTGTGATGGGCGGCTGCGCACTAAAGCCATTGCAAAGCACATCAACTTCAGCTAAGACTGTACGAAAATAATATTGGGGCCGCATTATTTTTACGGCTGTTGAAATCCAAAGGAGCCCGTTATGACCGTTAAAATTGTTATCAAGCGTATCGTACCCAAAAACAAAGAATCCTCTTTGCTGCCGCTCATCAAGGCATTAAGAATTGCCACGACCAGGCAAGACGGCTATATATCGGGCGAAACATTGCAGCGCATCGACAAGCCCGGCGAGACCGTAGTGGTCAGCACCTGGGAATCTGCCGCAGATTGGAAACGCTGGGTAAAAAATCCCGAACGCATTCAGCTGCAGGAAAAAATTGATGCCCTACTCGGTAAAGAAACCGAGTACAAAATGTACAGCCATTCATAGAGATTGAGTTGATCAGGGTTGATCCGCTCAGGTACGAGGCTTCTCCCGCCGGAAGGAATGACCGGGCCAAAGGCACGGGCATAGAACGCAAATCGCCAGGGATGGACGTCCAGCGTGCTTACGCTGCGAACGGTCAGACCGGATACCATATAAAAAAACCTGCCTTCGAAACGCTGGCCGGTTTTTTTAATCCCCAGGCGACATCACTTCATCCTTGTGCACGGAAATCAGTTCACGAAATGCATATGCCGCAAGATGTCAACTAAAGTATACACTGACTTATATATTTTTCTACATATGTAGTTGGATCTATGTGCTGGAATTAATATAACTATATGAAATTAATACATAAAAATAAAAAGAAAGCTTCTGCGCATGGTTTTTGCATTGATTATTAATGCAGAAGTTTTGCGGCATCTTCGTACTTTTTTAAAGCAAGAAATCCCCGATGTGCAAGAGGAGATCACATGGATAAATATGATGTTATCGGTCTGGCGATTGCCATAATTGCCGTATCCATTGTTTTATTGCACTAAGCAACAGGTGACGGCGGAATACCGCTCACCCCCGGGGAACCTGATGCTGCGCGTATGGGATTTCTTGGCTGTACCTCGCTAAAGCCGAGTTTTGGTACCTCAGACAAATCGCCTTTTTCCACCGCCGTCTCCCCAATCCTGCCGGAAGGCACCCGTGTCTTAAATTCAACCGCATTTTTCCAAATTCTTGTTACCGTCTGTTTCCAAATGAAGCATTAATGCTTAATGTAAACATGACTTCAATTGCTCATATCCCCGGAGAATGGAAAACAGCTGGTATGGAAGAAAAAACGAATTTTCGATCAACTGCATTTGACCAGGCCTGCCAGACCATCCTGGGATCTTTTCCCGAAGCGATCGGGGTGGCGTTTAAATTTCTGGATTGCGGTTGTTCACTGCTGTGCGGTGTTTCTGCTCAGGGAGATTCAATCGGAGAGCTGGTGCATGTTTCCGGCCAGCCGCAAAAAAAAGGTAAAAAGCCCCCGATTTGTTTTCGGTGCAAAAGAGACGGCGGGCTTAACCGTTTTATCTGGCAGGGTATACACTGGCCCGGTGATGAAAGTGAACTGCCGGATAAGGAATTGAGGCTGACGATCGGAAGGAATGTATTCGGGCCCGACTATATCGAAACCAACACCTGAAAAAGACTGCATGCAAAACGGCCTGCGCATCAGGCGCTTACGGGCCGGTATAGACCCTCATGGTACCATATTCTGGAAAATGGCTCTCCGGCTGGCAAGAGGCCTTTTTCCAATCTGGCAACATCAATGTCGATGTCAGGCTGATCGTAGGCCCCATCCCAGGGTTCGATCAGTATGGCGCCGCCATCCAACGGAATCATACGCGGGAAAATAGGCTTTCCCCATTTTCGCTGAAGCATTTCAGCTTTTAAATCCGCGAGTGATTCAAAGGCCATTAACTGTTGCAGGGTTACCAGCGTCGGCGGACTCAAGGGAACCTGGCCGCTGAGATTGCAGTTGAGGCCTTCCTTAGGATTGATCCATAGCCCATGGGTGGTTTCACGCTGATCGGGCCGGCAGTGCTGGTCGGAGGGCATGCAAGCCAGCCAGAAAAGCGTATCATAACGGCGCTTCATCCGCACAGGGGTGATCCAATGGCTCCAGGGCGATAAAGCGGACAGCAACAGTGTCCAGCCTTGCGACCTTACGAGGTTGGCGAGCCAATCTGGCGGCAGGTCCTTGCGTTCGCGCAGCCGTACCACATGTTCTAAGTCCTTAGGGCTCTGATTGACGCGCCTGGCAAAAAATACGCCGGCTTCCTCCAGTGTCTCGCGGATGGCCGCAACGCCATAAGCCACACAGTGTTCCGCAGACAAAATTCCGCCGCCCAGGCGGTTGCAAAGATTTTGACCGTCCAAATCCACATGGCGCTGCCAGAAGCTGTATTGCCAATCTAGCGGATCCAGAATGCCACCCGGGAACACATAATGGCCGGCCATAAATCCGCTTCCGGCATGCCGTTTCAACAAATAGACCTGTAACTGCGCCTGATGCTGACGCGCCAGGATAAGCGTGGCGGCCGGCAGGGGTTCGGGTGGTAATGCAGGATTATGTGGCATGATGATGAATGATAGTGATCAATGGGTTTAAGTTTTGAAACACTCAATTTAGGGTCCTAATTTGAGCGATTGTCGAGGTTGCCGCAGCTACACGGCAGATGGCGTTCCGCTATAGTTGACTATGCGGAACGACATCTAACACCGTAGATGCGGTAAGATCGGCAAGCCCCGCAGGGGTTTCAAATTTTAAAATTAATAAACGTTAGAATTCCTTAAGATAAGATTTTCTGCCATTTTTAAAATTTGAAACGCTCAATTTAGGTCAGTCGCTTTTTGGCGATCGGCTCCAACCAGGCCTCCTCCCCAAAGGCCTCGGCCAGTTTCTTTGACACAACCGCCATCTGATCCGGTTCGCGGGTCTCGACCACCAGATCAACACCATCCAGCACCCTGAGTTTTCCATGTTGCTGAATGATTTCAATCGCCTGATGAACATCAACCGTAAACCAGCCTTTCATGCGGCGCAGTAACTCCTCGCCATTAAAAGAACGTTCAAGCACCAAATCGATTTGCCGTTGCCTGGCTACCCAGCCGATCACGGCAGCTTGCTTGATGACCGGCCTTACCGGATCATGCATGGCCGCACATTTGAACCACAACATCGCTCTTTCCACGCTGCCTCCTTATTGACAACTATTGAAAATTAAGGAAAGTATAATCTTCCGCTATAGCTGTCAAGATGAATGCTGACGCATTCGTTGTTTGTTATCAGTTATGGGTTATGGGTCGAGAGCCTTGTGAACAATAACCAATAACCAGTATTTACAAACCAGTAACCACGTAGGGGTGACAATTATGGATGTGTTTTCTGCTATGAGCGATCGTCAAAGTGCCCGGGCGTATCTGTCCAAGCCGGTTAAGCGGGCCGATATTGAGGAGATTTTTAATTACGCCGGTCAGGCACCGTCGGCTATCAATTTGCAGCCCTGGGAATATGTAGTCGTTTACGGCGAGGAAAAAAATCGCCTTGGGCAACGCTTGAAAAAAGCCCAGGCCGAAAGCAAGGTCTCATGCGGTCCGGGCACTGAAAATCCGTTGCCGGATCGGTTTAAAAATCGCAGCCGCCAGGCTTCAGCGGCCATGGCGCCTAAAATTGCTGAAATGGGAAAGGAATTTAATCCTTTTGTCGAAGAAGGCAGCTGCTCCTTTTACGGAGCGCCCATTGCAATTATCGTCACGGTCGACCGGATATTTCCAAAAATTCGTTATCTGGACGTGGGGCTGAGCGTATCCTATTTGCTGCTGGCCGCACAGGCCAAGGGTCTGGCAACCTGTCCGATCGGGCTGATAAGCGCCTATGCACAGGATATTGCCGAAGCGCTGGATATTCCGTCAAACAAGGACGTTATTCTGGGCATCGCGCTGGGATATGCCGACCCGCAATCCCCGATCAACCAGTTCAAAACCGGTCGTGAAAACCTGGATGCTTATCTAAGGTGGTATGAGTAGACTTCTTTGGGGCGTGAATGTGGCAGTTCGTATTGTGGAGCAACGATCCTATAATATTCTCTTCTAATATTTGGTGTCGGGTGTCAGGTGTCAGGCCTTCGATTGCCTTTTTCAAACCCTTGCGACTCAGAAGCAATGGCGATCGCTTGTTTTCATTGTTTTCTGATTTCAGTCTTATGTTCCCTGACACCTATAATTATTTTAAACCCCGGACTGGTCAATCAGCGATATCGGTCTTAGATTTAACCCACATTCGGATGCAGATCGCCATGAAATAATACGCGCGGGGCCCAGCGCAGCGTATTGAAAAATGCGCGGATTAAGCGCCAGGGTCGACCGCAATAGGAGGAACGTATGAAAACATTAATTCTGTCCTCTCTTTTAATGGTCCTGGTATTGGCCTGTACAACTTTTGATATCAGCGATAATAACGCATCGATTCGTGACCCAAAGCCTGCCATTAAGCGAGTTGCCGTAATTGATTTTGATTTTGCCAGACCCGAAGAGGGTAGAACCGATCGCGGGCGGATCACCAGGCCCATGAATGCCGGATCGATTATGGCGGATATTTTCGCAGAGCATTTGCTGGGATCCGGATTATATGAAGTTGTTGAAAGACGAAAAGTCGTCCGGTTAATGCGGGATTTTGAGATTGATGCCGGCGATCTTTTTGCCGCAGATAAAATTAGCCAAATGCAACAGGTCCTGAACATCGATGGCCTGGTGGTCGGCGTGGTTACCGAATATGGTGACTGGCGGGGAAGACTCAACTGGGGTGGAGCGGTCGGTTTTAGTGCCCGGCTGGTCCAGGTTGATTCCGGTTCGTTGATATGGGCTGCCAGCGCCAACCGGGACATGGCCATGACAAATTCCACTGCAATTGCCCATGCCGCATCAAAGGATGCGCTTGAAGACCTGATTGCAAGGCTGGGCAGATGATGAAAATTGCACCGCTGAAAGAAATCGAAACGTTAAGCCGCCAGGTTTTACATAATTGTGACATCTCCGATGCCCAGCACGCCGGATTGTATTCCACCTGCGGCCTGGCATTACGATTGCGAGATCTGTATAAATGGGAGCACCGTCTGAATCCCTGGGAAGAAAAAGACACCTCTGAAATTCTGGATTGGATTGGTGAAAAAGAGGCGCTCTGGGAAAAGCTCGCAGATGCGAAACACAGCAACATCGCCATCCAGGGCAAAGTCTACGATCTGTATGATACCACCGCCATCAATGCAATTCTTGAACCCCGGGGCTTTTTTTACGGAGCCGGATATGCGTTTAGCTTGAAACCGACATTTTTTCTGGCCGAAATCAAAAATAAACACCGCCATAACGGATACACCGTGTACACGCTTGGACGTGAGCTGGCCCGTGACCTGCTGACCTTGCCGGCCCTTACCCAGGACCGACAGATCCTGTTGCGCACCGATTCCGCCCGGATGTTTATGTGGGACCAAATGACCTACATTAATAAGTCGGGCCGCCCGGCATTGCGGTTCGCCCTCGAACACTGTGGCCTCCAAGAATACAATCCCCAGGTGTTGCAACACCATTTACCTGCCCTTCTGGCAGCGCAAAAAGACAATTATATATACCATGAGATCGGGGAACTCAGCGATCCCACTTTCGGCCCAACCCTCTGGCGCGAATTGATTGCCGCCTTTCCGCACTCCCCTGTAGAGTTGCTTGCCAGAGGGCTCAAAGACCTGCTGGCGGACACGCATCCAGGTGGAACGCTCAATCATTTGATTGAAAATCGAAAATTAGCCGGTCTGGGTTTTTACACCGCTTTTTTGGATGGCATGCTAAAAGAATTGTTTCCCCAGTTGCGAAACGCCTTTATTGACTTTACCAAAAAGGGCAATTGGCGTATAATTAAGGCTGCGGCTGTTGAAGGCTACCAGCATGCTAAAAAGATTACGGTTGAAATGATTGAGCTGTTTCAAACGGGTAAAAACAAAAAGCAGCTGGGATGGGCCAAAAAACAAATTGAGGAACGCCTGTTAAACCGCAGCCGATAAAAGAATCTCAGGCGCGCAGAATCAGGGGAGATTGCATGAAATATGATGCCGAATTCTGCCGGCAGATCCGCGTAGACGAAGATGAGAGAAGAGATTGTCTGGCACTGATCAGTGAGATCATTAATCTGACAACCGGTGCGCGCAATTACGGCCTGCTGTCACTGGGCAAAGAAGCCGAAGAAAACAATTCATTTCTGCTGCGCAAAGGACTTCAGCTGGCACTGGATGGCGTCAAAAGCGCGACGGCCAGAACGATATTAGAGCTTTACATCTTCACCGAAGATTATACGGGTAAAGAACTGCTGCAGCGTTGTATCATTCTGGAGGGCGTCATCGGAATTCTGGAGGGCATGCATCCAAAACTGTTGAAGGAGCTGTTGGTGTCTTTTCTGGGAGAAGCCGGTCATGACATTTACAGAGATGAGTACGAGCGCCTGGAAAAGAAAAAATTGGATGCCTATCTGAACAAAGTTCAAAAGCAAACACCCGCATCGAAAGCAGCTGCCGAGCTCAGTGAACTGATCGATCCGCTCCAAGACATGATCATTAAACGTTTTTTACAGGTCATCAATATCGATGACCTGGCAAGGGTGATCATCAATCTGGCCGGTGACGTGCAGGTTAGACTGTTCACCAGTTTACCGCAAAGAGGTGCCATTTTGCTGCTGGATGCAATTGAACAGCTAAATTCAGTAGAACCACATGAATTCCAGGAGGCTCAAGATAAAATCGTTGCCATTTTAGGCGAGTTGACAGAGCAGGATATGGCCCAATGAAATATTACGTGTACTTTGATGCCTACGGACACGCCCGCCAAGCCATCAGCGCCACGGAATTGGCCGAAACCTACCAGAACAACCCCAATTCGTTTTTAGACGCCATGTGCCATCGCAAATCCGGTGAGGATGCCAAACCGATCAGCGGTCATGTGGGAACCCTTAGTTTCAACAGCCAAAAGGAACTCCAGGACTATTTAGAATCCCTGGGCGATGAATTAAATGGTTTTTATGAGGCTGAGGCTGACAATCGCCCCTACAACTTTTAAATTAGCTTTTAATATATCTTTCTGAAAAGCCGGTCATCTAATCCCACAGATATCGGAGCCCAGAGAAGTTAGAAGATCTTACCCACCAAGTTCATGATATGAGATGGCGCTTATTGGGCAGCGAACACTTTCTGGAGCAATTCGGTCACCCGGGCGGCCGGCTGGGTGCGAATTTGCCTCTCTTGCTCGGCCAGCATTTTAAACAGCCCCTTCAATGCCCCGTCGGTGACATACTGGTCTAAATCAAAACTGGCGCTTTTGCCAAACGGCAGGCTCGTGATTTTGTCGTTTAGATCCTGATAAGATTGTGTGACCCCCACCTCGCCCATGGCATCTTTGACGATGGGCTTAAAAACCTCTTGAAGCTGTGCGGAGGTTTTATCCTCAAAATAAAGCGTCGCCTCATTATCGCGCCCGTTCAGGATTTTTTGGGCATCATCAAAATTCATGTCGGAGATGGCATCCCAGAAAATGGATTTGGCTTCTGGTGCAGCCCGCTCGGCGGCCCGGTTCATGCTCAGCTCAAATGCATCTACTTTTTCGCCGTAACCGGCGGTTCTGAGCAATTTTTCAACTTTCTGAACGGATTCAGGCAAAGGAATTTTAATTGCCGGATTTTTAAAGAACCCATCCGGTTGGGATACGAGGCTCACCGCTTTATCAGTTCCAACCTGCAATGCTTCTTTAAGGCCCGCGGTGATTTCATCATTGCTGAGCCCGCCGGCAGATCCGCCCAATGCTTTTTGGGCCTCTTTGGCCATGTCACTCAGACTGGCAGTAAAGCCGGATTGAGCACCGACCACCAGAAGGGTGATGATGACCAGACCGCCCGCATATCGATATATTTTCATATGGTGCTCCTTTACTTTTTGTATTCATCGAACAATACAGCGCCCGGGTAGCCCAGTCTTTCTCCGTTCGACCGTGACCTGAACGTGTCAGGGTTTACTGTCATCGGTTTTGGTCTCCGAGCTCTGGGCATCCGATGATTCTTTCATCTTGGTCATTGCCCGAATTTCATCCAATCGCATTTTTAGGGTACTGATTTCATCGGCATTTGCTGCAATGGTTGTTTTGAGTTTCTGATTTTCAGCAAGCAGATTTTGATTCTGGTTGTCTACCGCCTGCAGGTCGGCATTTTTCTTCTCGAGTTCAGCTTTTTCGTTGACGCAAACCTGAGCCTGCATTTCCAATTCTCGGATTTCGGCCGCCAGTCGATTCTTTTCGCTGCCGGCGGATTCGGTCTCGGCCTTTTCTTTTTCCAGTTGGGAATTGGTTCCCGCCAAAGATGCGACCTGGGCCTTGAGTTGCTCATTTTCACCTGCCAGATCCTGTGCCTGTCCGATCTTCTGGCGCAGCGTCGAATTCTCCTGCTCGACGGTGTTTTTGGCCTGAATCAGCGCCTGGATTCGATCGGTTAATTCCAGATTTTTTTCCGTTACGGATTTATCGGAGCTCAGCGCCGTTTGAAGGGCGGCATTTTCCTCCTGCAGCGATGCTAAACGCATCTCTAGGCTTTTGGTGTGCGCATCCGCTGCCTCTTCAGCCGGTGCTTCAGAAGACGTCGCTTCAGCCTCTTTTCCCGGGGACGTCGCTTCAGCCTCTTCTTCCGGGGGCGTCGCTTTAGCCGTTGTTTCCGGGGGCGTCGCTTCAGCCGCTGTTTCCGCTTCGCCGGTAGCCGGCGCTGGCTGTGATTTGGCTGCCAGCTGAGTCTCCAGATCGCTCTGGCGTGTTTCTAAGCCGGTAACATACTGAGCCGCCTCGCGAAGAAGTGCCGGAAAATCACGCTTTTCACCGTCTGCCACACCCCAGATGTAATAACCGGCAATAACACCACCGCAAAATAAGATGAGCACCAGAATGCCGATTAAGATGAATTTGCTTTTGTTGGTCATAATGTCCTCCCCCGAAAAATAGAATGTTTTTACAATTTGCTCCAAAATTTACGGTTTAGCGGCTTCATCTGAATCCGAATCCCCTGGTTGACCCCTTGAAGAACCACAGAGCAATATGAGTGCCACCATCCCGGCCAGAAGCACAAAGCAAGCAAGATCTTATCTAACAAATTATAATAACAATTAATATAAATTAT
>CAZJHF010000043.1:0-15232 GCA_964545505.1 uncultured Desulfobacterales bacterium
TGGGGTATGATTGAATGCTGCCGTCCGCCTGTGAGTCAGGGGAACTGGCGTGCGGCTAAATCAAAAAGTAAGGCTGACCACAGCCATAGCCATTATCGATACTGCGCATGGTTGACCTTGGTCAGCTTTTTCAGGCTGTGCTTCTTCAGGGGTCTATTCGAATGTCTGGACTTTGGTTCAGCGATGTGTTGATTTTTCGTTTTGGTCAAACGTTTGACGCTGACAAACTTTGAGCCCTGTTTCCGGCCGTTTATGTCCGGAATGGGTACCCGGCTCGTCAAATAGCGTGACAGTTCATCAACCGTTTTGACCTTTTCCGATTCGGTTAAATTCATTCCGGAGCGGATACCGATCATCGCAATATCGGTCAGCGCCAGTGGAATTCCGCCCTCATGATTGCGGGTAACATGATCATCGGACCAGATCTGTTTGCCCGTGCGCGTATCCCATACGGCAATGGATGCACCCACCGCCATCTGCGAATAAATGCCGGCGTATAACCGCTGAAACTCGGTTACTTTGCCGATAACAACGGCATCACACCCCAGAATTCGACCCAGTCTCCTAGCGGTTTTTTGGGTCAGCCGTTCAGGATTTATCACGTTATGGATTTTCAGCCGGCGATCGACCTCATGCAGTTCAATATCCTTGTACGGCTGCGCACACAGGTGGCTGTAGAAGGTTGTGCGCACAAATTCGTTGATGTCCTCTGAATCGGTCTGGTTGCTGAAAGGCAAAATGGCAATTGATTTGGGAGGGTTTCTGACGATTATTCGCGGGGCATCATCATCGTTGTCTTTGATCAGCCCCAGGTGCGATCCACAGCTGCTCAGTATGCTCAAACAAATGATCATAGCACCCCAGACCAGCCCCATACCGATAGGTGTCCTGCCAACGAATTTGAACAAGGCACTCCTCCTTTTTGTCCATTTTCGGGCTTTTGCCAAAAAAAAAGCTGTGCCACCTTTATCCGGTAACCAGCTTTGTGAGCTCGCTTTGGCAACCCGGCGATCCGCCTCCAGCGGACCCGTGGCTTTCCGTCACCCGATTGCTCGGGTTTTGGCTTTATCGTGCGTAAATTTTGATCAACGTCTTTGATTTAACTTGCGGTATAAAAAACCTGCAAAAAACAGGCCTAAGGTATGATAATTCAAAAATAGGCTTAAATTCAAATGGTTATTAAAAATCATCATTTTATTGTGGCCCTCAAATGACAAAAATTGTCAGGATTTATGACAAAATAACGCTCAAACAGACCCGGTGGTCACACCGGTCCAGCGCTGATCCGGAAAATTAAGCTGAACCGCTCAAAAAAAGCGTTTATTCGATTAAAGGCTTTCTGGAAAATGCCGATAAAAAACATATACCTAAAGCAGACAATTTAAGCTTAATCCCTGCTGCATGCGGCCGGTGCTGCGAGAGCCGCAAAAAGACTGAAAGGTCCATGTTTAAATTAATTCAAAAATCGAATCCCACAAAATGTCACGAAACTCAGAAAACCAGTTTTCTGCTCGGACGTTCAAAACAGTGTGACATCGTCATCGGAGACTCTAAAATTTCAGACGTCCAGGCCAAGGTGGGCACCAAAGACAACCGCTATTTCATCAAAAACCTGGGTTCCGACAAAATTTCTGTGAACGGCCGGCCGACAGAAGGCCAGTTTATAAGCGATGGAGACGAGCTGGCGATCGGTAAATCGATATTTGTCATTCAGGTGGCAGAAAAAGAGCGACCGAAATCCAAACTGACATCGATGGAAGATAAAACAATGGTGCTCGACATCCCCAGCGACGAAACCCTGGGGCCGCGATTGGTGTGCACCACCGCCACCGGAAAAAGCAAAATCATTCCCCTGAAGCAGGAAAAGCTGATCATCGGAAGATCAAACGAGGCCACCCTGAAATTGATGCATCCGTCGATCTCCCGCAAACATTGCGTTATTGAAAAGCAGGACGAGGGGTATGTCGCCCGAAATATCAGCACCACCAATCCCCTATACTTAAATGATCAGGTGATCTCCGAACAACGCCTGTATTCTGGCGACCAGCTCCGAATGGGAACGTTTTCCATCACTTTTATCTCTGATCAATCGACCGATACCCGGCAAACAACGCAGAAAATTGTAACCTCCGCAAAACGATCAAACCGGAATCTATGGCTGACGGTGCTGTTAATCCTGATTTTTTCAGGATACTTGCTTTATATGCACGCCTATATGCCCTGGCAAGCCCAGCAAATGCTGGCCGAGGTTGCCGGGCAGATCGAAGTGGGGGATTACATGCCGGCCCGGGAATCCCTCAAAGAACTGTTGCATACCGACCTGTCTGCAGAAAATACCCAGACGGCTAAAGACATGCTGGCACAGATAACCCTGGCCATCACCCAGCAAAAAGCCGAAAAGGGAGATCTGAATACCGCCAAGGTATTCTTGAAAGATTACCTGGCGAAATACGGTCACGGTCAGGAAGCCGAAAAGCTCTGGGATCGCTTGGATTATTACCGTTTAACCCTCGGTGAACAGCTGGAATCCAACAAGCAGCATCAATCTGCCCTCAGGGAATATTCTTCTATTCGCGAAGACAGTTTGTACTTTGAGGAAGCCCAAAAAGCCATCCGGCGCATATGGTTGGCTTTCCAGCAGAAAAGCCGAGAAAAACAAGACCTCGCCCAGCTGCTCAAAGAGGCCGAGACCCATTTTCTGGCCAAGCGCTATCTCACGCCGGTAAATAAAAATGCCTTTTCTGTTTACCAGGCTGTGCTTGCGCTCAATCCCAAACATGATTTGGCGTTGCAGCGCATCAAACAGATGAAAACATTTTATCGCGAACATGGTGACGGCTATTACAAAAAACGCAACTGGTCTAAAGCGCTGTTTTATTATGAACGCTACAGTATCATTGATCCTGAATCTCAAAGAATCAAAGCCAAGATAACGGCCTGTCGCCAAAAATTGGTATCTGCCCAAAAAGGCGGCAGCGTCTCCGATACCCGCGGCGGCAAGCTGACTAAAAAAGATGAAAAGAAAAAACGCGAAGAAATCCAGCGCCTTCTGGAAGAATCCGGAGCTGAAAGCTCCCGGATTATGAAATATCTATTTGAAGAAAAAGAAGGCGAAAAAGATACCGACACTCCCTGGTAATTCTTGTGCGGCACTCATCGCCCCTGTTTGGAATAGATGACCCTCGGGAAACCAGTTGCCGCAAAGCTAAAAGATATTGTCTCGACAGTACGAAAAATAAACTTTCGTGCTTCATTTCTTTCGTGTTTTCAGGATTGTTTTCTGTTCCTTGAGATTTTAAATGCTGATTTTACGACCCTAAACTGAACAGGCGAGCGAGTTAAAAATATGAAAAATACAGTAATGACCTTTTTGACAGTCATTTGTCTGGCAGCGGGCATAAATGCCTGTGCCCTCAAAAGTATGCTGATGCCCGGTCCTGAGCCGGAAGTCCTGGAAAAGGACCAGCTTCCGTACAAAGTTGCGATAGTGCCGTTTGTCAATCAAACATCCAATCCTGAAGCCGGCAGCATCGTCCGCAAAATGTTTTACAATTTCTTTAGCTCTCTCAATTACCTGGACCTGGAGCCTTTCGTCATTGACGATAATCTGAAAAGAAACGAACTATATCAGGCAATCATTTCAGGTGACGCCGTTTCAGCAGCACGACTGGGACAATTGCTGGGTGTCGATGCGATCATCTTCGGTGAGGTTACGAGTCTGGGCAAAACCTATGCGCTGGTTTATTCGGATAACTCTGCAGGACTCAAAGCCAGAATGGTGCGCTGCGACTCGAATCGCGTCATCTGGGAACTCGAACACGCCATTCATATTCAGGAAGGCGACGTACCGCTGAGCCTGACCGGGCTGGCGGCAACCATCGTCAAGACGGCCATTTCGCATCAAAAAGCCTCGCACCATCAGGCCGCGGCCGAATTGTGCATGCAAATGGTGGCGACCATTCCGGACCGCCAAGGGATAACCGAACCACCCCCGAAAATCATTGTGCTGGTTCACAACGCAGGGGGCAAACTGCTGCGTCCGGGAGATCTTCTCAAGGTTGCCATGATTGGCGCAAAAGGCCAGAAGGCCAGCTGGAGTATTCCCCCCCTGGTGACAAACCTGCCGTTAAAAGAAAAAGAGCCGGGCGTCTACATCGGAGCCTATCGCATCCGCAACAAAGATCGCCTGCCCCACGGGCGAATCATCGGATATCTGCAATCGAAGACCGGCACCGGCAGCCAGTGGGTGGACACCCTGGGACCCATAAAAATCGGCACGCCCACAGTCTTGCCGCCTAAGATCACAAAAAATACGGTGCTGACCGCTGCTAAAAGTCCCTATCTGGTGGAGGACGCACTTGTGGTTTTACCCGGAGCTAAACTGACCGTGCAACCCGGCACGGTCATCTGGTTTCTGAATCTGGGGTTGATCGTAAAAGGCGAACTCCAGATCAACGGCACAGAAACAGAACCGGTGCGCCTCGCCAGTCTGGGCTCCGGCGGCTGGAAAGGTATATTTTTGGATAAAACCAAAAACGGCACCCGCATCAACCACTGTCAGATATCAGATGCTGAATACGGCCTCAGGGTCACAGAATCGACGGTCAATCTGCAAAATTGCCTGTTTCAAAATAATGTCTGGGGCATCGTTATCGAGCAAAGCAAAGCTGAAATTCATCACACTCTCGTGCGCGCCTCCGGTAAAATTGGAATAGCGGCCCGCCAGGCGCAGCTACTGGTTAAAAATTCGGTGATTACTGAAAATGGTGCCGGTGGATTTATTCTGGAAAAATCAAAAGCCAGCATTGAACAAAACAATATTGTCAATAACGGAAACTGGGCGATTAAGGTTGCCGATACGGCCAGCAAAGTTAAAGCCAGACATAACTGGTGGGGCGTTGAGGATCCCGAACAGACCGAGATTGTCGGTCAATTCAAAATCCGGCCGATTCTGGAAAAACCGATTAAATTTAAGATTGACAGCTAGCATCTGAGTTTACATGAAAATGAAAGAAAAATTCAGGGAGTTCAGTCAGACAGTCATATTGTTCTGTCAAATTGATGGTACTTTTTGAGATACCGCTCGGCCTTTTGCACATCACCGAGTGCCTGATAACATTTGGCTGTAAAGTAGATGCCTTCTTTCAGGTGCTGCAATTTCGATAGGTAAGACAGCCCCTCTTGATAGTTTCCCAGATTCATGTAACTGACTGCCAGACACAGATTCAATTGTTCGTCCCCCGGAAAAGCCTTAGTGCCAGCCGTCAATATTTGAATCGCTGTATCGAAGTCCTTGCGTTGCTGGTAAAGCATACCCAGACCCCAATATGCCCGGGCATTGGCGCCGTATTCCAAAGACCGCTGATACAGTTTTTCAGCAATCCGGTCCTTATGGGCGATAGCGTCAATACCCGCATAATCTCCCTTTTGAAACGTGAGTGCCAGGCGCGAAAAAAAATCGGCGTGCTGCGGGTATAAATCATTTTGGTCGATAAGGTCCAGGGCCTCAACATATTCCGGAAGCTTTTCATAAAAAGTGCTTCTCAGTTTCTTGCCGAAGGCCAGGATGAGATCTTTTGAAAGCGAGGGATCGGTTTCAAAATACATGATATCTTCGATTCGGCTCAACCAGATATCATCGCTCACATTGTCCCGTCTTTTGTAGTCATCATAAAGTGCAGTTCCCGGAAACAAATCCAGGATATAGAAAATGGCGCTTAACGGTTTAATGGCGTTCATCAGCTCAATGGTTTGTTCTATGGTTTGCCAGCTTTCCTGAGGGCAGCCATAGATGAAATAGGCGCGTGCCATGATACCGTACTGCTGCGTCAACTCAAACGCCTGACAGATCTGCTGCTGGCTGATATGTTTTCCCAGTAATTTGCGTATTTTTTCAGAACCGCTTTCCACACCATAACTGATTTGAATACAGCCGGCTTTTCTCATCCAGTAAAGAATATCCGCAGTGATCATGTCAACCCGGGAAATCGCCGCCCATTGAATATCCAGTTTTGCTTGAATAATCTTCTGGCATATTTCGATGACGCGCCTGGCATTGATCGTAAATGTGTCGTCTGAAATATAAAAAAATCGGGTTCCCTGTCCGGCTAGCTGGGAAAGCTGCTCGACAAAATAGTCTGCTGAGTGAAATCGGACCTGCCGGCCCCAAAATTGGGGCGAGCCGCAAAAATCACATGAAGCGGCACACCCGCGCGTCAGTAAAATGTGCTCATAGCGGAAATATTGAGATGGGATGGGAAGTTGATCGAGGTCACATATGGGCTGGGCATCTTGATTTCGAATCACCTGCCCGTTTTTCCGATAGGCCAGCCCCTCTATTCGTTCAATTTTTTGCGTCTCACCCGCTTGGAGGCACTGGATCAAATTCAAAAATGAATATTCACCCTCGCCGGTAGCCACAAAATCCACCTGCGGGAAATGGGTTAAAAAATGCTCCCATAAAAAGGTGGCGCCAATGCCACCGAAAATTATTTTTACTTTCGGATTAATCTGTTTGGCAATTTGGGCAATGTCGATTCCTCCCCAGCGGTTGGCATGCAGGATGGAAAACCCGATAACATCCGGATTTTTTTCTGTGAGCTCGGAGATGATCTCCTGCCGACTTGTGTTGATATGGTGCCAGTTTAGAATCTCCACATCATAAGCATGTTTTTTTAGCAAAGCGGCAATATAAAAGACACCCTGGGGCACAACATTGACATCTTCAAGGTGCAACCGTTTCTCAAGAAAATAAGGATATATCAATAAAATTTTCATTCTAATAACGTGACCCAACCCTATCTTGCAATCCTCAGATTGATGGGAATCTTCTTGGCAGCAAGCCGCTCAAAAACGAAGACGAAGGCGGTGCTAAGGAACCTTGCCCAACATGATATGTGTCCTCGTGATTGACTTTGGCAATACTATTTTTAAGGCTCAAACCCGCAATTGTCAAAACCTGAATGCGACCCAATAGCAAAGGTTTTTCGGGCTGTTTGACTTTTCAATAGCATTCTGTCATGGAAAGAAAATTTCCAGGCACAATCGAATCGCATTTACCTTAAAATCTTCTATGAATGATCGGCCATACCATATCAAGGCAGTTTTATTTTACTGGGAGGGTACTGTTGTCCAGCAGGATCAGCTCTCATCAGAAACGCTGAAGGCAGCCATCGGCTGCCCGGGGCACAAAACCATACTGGAATATATATTAAGCCTTCCGGATGGGCCACCTAAAAATGATACCCTGGCAAAGCACAGCGCCCAGGAAAAGATTGCGGCCCTGGACCCTAAACCGCATCCTGCTGCGATGGAAGTCCTTGACTACTTGCTCGCAAAGGACCTGCGACTCGGCATTATCAGCCACTCAGCGCAAAACACCATTCGGGCCGGTTTACAGATGTTCGAGGCGATCGGTGAGAATGATCTCGATTTTATCTTCAGCCGCGAAGATAGTGCCCGCCAGAGGCTGCCGGCTGAATTGATCGGGCTGGCGGCTGAACGGCTAAAGGTTGCCATCGAAAATTTGATGGTGGTTTCGGCGAATGCGTCTGATATTGAAAATGCCCGAAACCAGGGTGCCCGGACCCTCTTTCTGAACGACCGACTTCAATCTGAGCCACAGAGCACCAATGCCGATTTTGTGATTGGACACATTCGGGATGTTATCGGTATCGTTCGCATGGGCATTCCGCTGCCGACGGGTAAATTACCAAATCATTTTTTACGCGAATTTTTAGATCAATTTATTTTTGAAGATCCGAGCGTATTGATCAATCCAGGCGTAGGCGAGGATATAGCGGCAGTTGATATCGAATCTGAAGATGTGTTGGTACTGAAATCCGATCCCATTACGTTTGCCACCGATTCAATTGGACAATATGCCGTTTTGGTTAATGCCAATGACATTGCCACATCCGGTGCGACCCCTAAATGGTTACTGACCACGCTTTTTTTCCCCTGCGGTACAACGCCGTCACAAATTAAAAGTGTATTTGAAGAACTCAAACAATATTGCCAGCACTGGGGGATTACATTATGCGGCGGACACACCGAAATTACCGAAGCTGTCGTCAGACCGATTGTTGCCGGCATGATGGCCGGTACGGTGTCCCGCAACGATCTGATCGACAAGCGCCGCATGGAAAAAGGTGATCGGGTGCTATTGACCAAAGGCGTGGCCATTGAAGGAACCGCCATCATTGCCAGGGAATTTGGCGACCGTCTCGAACAAATGGGCATTTCGAGGAACAAAATCGATCACTGCTGTCAATTTTTAGATCGAATCAGCATTATTACGGAAGCTAAAATAGCCGCTGAAAACCCGGGAACCAGTGCCATGCATGATGTAACCGAAGGCGGATTGGCGTCGGCGCTGGCGGAATTGAGCATTGCCGGAGGACATAAGATCAAAGTCAGCATGAACCAGATACCCGTTTATCCAGAAACACAAAAGATCTGCGACCTGCTGGATATTGATCCGCTGGGACTGATTGGTTCAGGCAGTCTCTTGATATGCTGCCGCAGTGCGGATAGCCAGGAATTGATGCAGCGAATCGATGCTGCCGGCGTGGAGATCACCTGTATCGGAGAAGTATCGGGCGAGGGCCAGGATATCCAGGCCTATGAGGGCAAAAAGCCGGTGCCCTGGCCCAGTTTTGAAGTGGATGAAATTACGAAGTTATTTTAATTGCGGTTCCGGTCATGTCTTTTTCTTAAAGACGCTATGATTAGCTGCTTACTTATGGCCCGTTATCCCCGTTGGCCCGTTAGCCGGTTAAAAATAAGATTTTTTTCTTTTTTTAACGGACTCAACCGGCCAAACCGGTTCAACCGACAAACCTAAAAATTTTTGGTTATTTTTTAAGTCCGCGGCGGAAGATATCAAAACCAACATCAAGGGTTTGTTTCAGATAATCTTTGCGTTCATCAATGATCTTTTTGCTAGTCAACCATAAAACCACTCCGGAGAATAATGCCCAAAACGTGTCTGCCAATGCCACCGGGTGCTTGTCGATAAAAATACCCGTTTCCACGCCTTCTTTGAATATCTGGGCAATGGAACCCAGTGATTTGCGCGACAACAGTTTTATCTCTTCCATCAGCTGCGGCGATAAATTTTTCAGGGTTTCACTGGACTGAAGATGAAACATGTTGATAATGATCAATGGATCAAATTCGTAAACATCGTACATTGCATCGACAAGAGACTTTAACTTTTGCTCTGGCCCGGAATCCTTTTCTTCGTTGACATGTTCGACCCGGATTAAAAGGTATTGAAGAATCCGAAGTGACAACGAAGCATAAAGCTCTTCTTTATTTTTAAAATACAGATAAAGTGTACCCGGGCTGAGTTCAGCTTCTTGAGCGATGTCTTCCATGGTGGCTTTGTTGAAACCTTTATTCGAGAAAACGCGTTTGGCGGCAACCATAATCTGTTGCCGTCGCCTCTCCTTTTCCCTTTCTTTCCTTTCCTGGATTCCCATGGCTCAGATCCTTCCTGAATAATATTTATTTATAATATGACTATATAATTATTATGTATTATTTAGTCAAGTAAAATATTTACCCCTGCCGAGGCGTAATATGGGCAAATATCTATCTATGACGCTATAATCATTATAATTACTGATTATTGCAAATTGAGTCCAAATCCATAAAAAATCGAAAATTGAAAGGCATTCATAAAATTGATGATAACTTAGTTCCCTCGCCTGGCGGCCGGGACTAACCATGGTGCATAACGCATAGGATGATGGCAACGCCCCATATCTCTGTCACCCGGAATGCGGGCTACGCGTCAGAGACATTGCACCGGGTAATTGCTGCTGGAATAAACACTTGCCTGGACAGCGGATTAATGCCATGGTGTTTCGCAACCGCAAATGGAGGAACGATGGAGGCAAAATTAAAACCCAGTGCCCGAAAAGTGCAGGAAGCTTTACATGCCCATAACCTGAGCTGCGAAGTTGTTCAGATGACGGATACCACGCGCAGTGCGTCGGATGCAGCCCGGGCTGTCGGATGCCAGGTGGGGCAGATAGTAAAATCGCTTATATTTGAGGGCCAGCAGTCCCGTCAACCCATTTTGGTAGCTGCCAGCGGAGCCAACCGGGTAAATGAGCGCTCCATTGAGCAATCTGTGTCTGAACCCATTAAGATGGCAAAACCCGATTATGTTCGCCAGATGACCGGTTTTGCTATCGGTGGGGTACCGCCGGTCGGACATGACCGTCCGCTTAAAATTTTTATTGACGAGGACCTGCTGCAGTACGATGAAATCTGGGCTGCCGCCGGTACGCCCCACGCTGTTTTCAAATTGACCCCCGACGATCTCAAAACGATCACCGACGGCACCGTCATCTCCGTCAAGTAGCTAAGAATCGGGGCATTTTCACAATGCCGTCGCTACATAAATCATCAGCGACTTCATCGTACAAACTCACACATAAGGGAGCCTAACGAGAGAACAGAAATGAAATATAGGATAATGGGTTAGACATAAAATTAACGTCGTGCCCATAGCCCACTTTGCGGTTATTGCCTGTTCTTTCGCAATGCTCCCTAGTGTATTCAGACAGTGTACGATTTCGCTGCTGATAATTCATTCCGCTGTTATCAAAGGTTGGCCAGCCAATAAAAAATTGAAAATCATTTCCCTTTATAAATGAGGATTTTTTCTGGTGGCCAAGGCCGCACAAAGGTTTTCGCCAAGGCGTACTTTGAGTACGTCGCAGACGTAAAACCTGCGGAGAACGCAGGCCAGCGAAAAAAAGGCCATTTTAGAAAGGGAAATGATCAGCCGATTGCGACTTGTATGACATCCTGCCTGGCACCCACCCGTTGAATGGTTACCTGGATCAAATCTTCCGGCTTTAATTCAATACCGCTGGTTATCGGTAAATCGCACTCCAGCATATACCGGTTCAATAGAATCTGATATTTTCTGCGGGCCTTATGCAGGACAATGGCCTCTTCTTTTTGCCCGACTTGATTTTCAAGATATTTTAGCAGCCAGTACCGCTGGCGTGTATATTGAAAGCGGCCCACAAGACTCATCGGCAACTCGAGGGATTCTATGATATCCGAAATTTGATCGGTGCGATAAGCCGATTCCAATCCGAGTGATGCCCTGATCTGGCGCTGATTGATCAGATCTGAGTACTTTCGAATAGGAGAAGTTGCGGTGATGTATGCATTCAATCCCAATCCCGAATGCGAATCGGGTTCGGTGCTCAATATAAAGCGGCTGAGAAGCCGGCGTTGCATCCAGTTCTGAAAAAGCGTACCTGCACTGTTCTTATATAGCCGTTGCCGCGGCTCGTGTTGCGATCTGAAAATTGCCGGCAACTGACGCTCTTTTAAATAATTGGCCATTAACCCGTTGGCCATGATCATTAGCTCTGAAACCAGCAACCTGCCCGGACTTTCCCGGTTAACCTGATGAACAGAAACCTCCTGGTTTTCATTGACCCAGATACTGATCTCGGGCACTGTAATCTGGATGGCCCCATCATCCAGCCTTTTCTGCCGATATTTTTTGGCGATATCATGTAAAATGCGTATCTGTGGATTATCATCCACGGCATTATTGACATCGTAATAGGTCAACTGATGCTTGACTTTAATCAGGCTCTGCAAGATCTCAGTGTTCACAATTTCAGCCTGCGCGCTCAGATCAATCATAATGCTGATGGCCGGGCGCTCCTGGCCGGCTTTCAGGCTGCAGAGGCCTTCTGCCAGAACCGAAGGCAGCATGGATATTTTTTGGTCCGGCATATAAATGGAGCTGCTGCGCGCGCTCGCCTCTTGATCAACAACATCATATTTTTTAATGAAGTGACCGACATCAGAGATGTGAACACCCAGTCGAAATGCATCATCTGTTTCTTCAATGCTGATGGCGTCATCAAAATCAAGTGTTCCCTGGCCATCGATGGTCATCAGGGACAGGTGGGTAAGATCGCGGCGCTCAGCAACAGTCCCCATCGGGTTTGAGCTGACAATCTGCGTCGCACGCGTTAAAACCTTTTCATTAAAATCAGCCGATATCTGGTGGCGCAGCAACTCAAGGTTTTCATTTTCTTCAAACACCCCCAATCGCACGAGGACCCGAAATATATCCTGCAGGCTTTCAACACCGGCTCTGGCCGTCATACTCCTGGCAATCGGTTCGTCTTTGCTTTCTTTGCCGAAAAGATAGTACGATCTCAGGATTTCAATAGATTCCTGAGCGATTGATGTAACCGAAGCAGGATCAATAGGTCCGGTTGAATTCAGCATGTTTTTAAGCCAGCTGCCACCGGCTTCGGTCACCTCCTGTTTGCGTTGCGCTGCTTTTCGCTGGGCAGCGAGCAATTCCACCTGTTTTTCTGAATTGGGGCGAAACCCGTCCGGATTAAATTTGAAATAGAGCCGGTCATTGAATAGGGCCCGCATGACCGCCGCTTCATGATCTCCCGATGGGCTTTCCGGAAAACAAAATTCGGTCATGGTCGCCAGGTCGATCAAATTTTGTTCGGTGTTCAGTACTTCCCATAGATCGCGGATATCAATCGTATTAAAAAGTTTTTCCCGTTCGCGAACAACTTCCTTTAAGGCCTCGACCATCCGATCTCGTCCCAGGGTAAGATCAAGGCGTATTTTGTCTCTGTGTAGCAGTCGTTTGCAGGAAAGGTTGACCTCTCGATTGTTTTCCGTTAACAACCGTAGCCGCTGGTTCTTGACTTCAAGAACCACTGCGCACATTATCTTTTGGCGGTCGATATATTCAACAATAGATCCTGATTCCATAAAATTTACAATAACAACCGACTTCGGCGAAGTCAACGCAACATAAAATGTTATTTATTTTCAACTTGTTATATAAATTAACACCTTGGCAGTGCATCTGATGAAATCCATCGCCCTGATCAAATCCTATTTTAGAGAAAATCGCTGGAAAATCGTGGCCGGTCTGCTCAGCTTAATTGTGGTTGACATGCTGCAGCTTTTTATTCCACGAATCATCAAGTGGTCGGTTGACGGGCTGACCGCTTTTCAAATCGATCTGGGCCAGTTGCTGCTTTATGCAATTTACATGGTCATTATTGCCCTTTTGATTGGCACATTTCGATATATTTGGCGACGCTGTTTGCTGGGCGCATCACGGCGCGTTGAGGAAGGATTGCGCAATCGCCTGCTGGCCCATATCCAAACCCTGTCGGCATCATTTTTTGATCACACTCAAACCGGCGATTTAATGGCCCATGCCACCAATGATATTCAGCAGGTCCGCATGGCCGCCGGGATGGGGTTGGTGGCCTTAAATGATGCAATCGTGCTGGGTGCCGCAGCCATCGGATTTATGCTTTACATCAATGTCACTCTGACCCTCTTTGTGTTGATCCCGATGCCATTGATTACCATCAGCACCAAAATTTTCAGCAAACAGATGCACCAGCGGTACCAGCAGGTTCAAGCGGCCTTTTCAGACTTAACCGAAGTCATTCGCGAACGCTTTGCCGGGATTCGCATCATCAAGGCGCATAATCACAAACAGCAAGCAGCCGCCCGGGTAGAGGCCGTCTCAAAAACATACGTCAGGGAAAACCTGGGCCTGGTAAAAATTGTTGGATCTTTTTTCCCGATGATGTTGCTGTTTACCAATTTGAGTCTGGCAATTGTGCTGTATTTGGGTGGACGCCAGACCATCTTTCAGACCATAACGCCCGGAGATTTTGTGGCCTTCATCAGTTATCTGGGCTTATTGACCTGGCCCATGATGGCACTGGGCTGGGTAACAAACTTAATCCAGCGAGGGCGGGCGTCACTGGATCGCCTCAAGCGCATTTTGGAAACCCGTCCGGAAATAAAAAACCAAAAGCACGCCAGAACACTCGATCGATATGAGGGCCGCATTGTCTTTGAAAACGTTGATTTTAGTTATGGGCCCAATGGGAACGGCAGCCCAATGGCGCTCTCGGGCATTAATCTGACGGTGGAGCCGGGAACCGTTCTGGGAATTGTCGGCCCCCCGGGCAGTGGTAAAACAACACTGGCGAACTTGATACCCAGACGGTATGAGGTTTCTCGCGGCAGCATCCGCGTTGACGGCCATGACATACGATCGCTGCAGCTCGATAATTTAAGATCACAGATTGCCTTCACACCCCAGGAACCTTTCCTGTTTGCCGGAACCATCAGGGAAAACATTACGTTTGACAGTCCATTCCTTGCGGAAAACCAGCTGCAGACCGTTACCCAAAAAGCCGCTGTTTACGAAACGATCCAGGCTTTTTCAAATGGCTATGAAACCATTGTCGGTGAAAAAGGCGTGATCCTGTCCGGTGGTCAAAAACAACGGATCGCGCTGGCCCGTGCTTTTAACCAGGACGCCAAGATACTCATTCTGGATGATCCCATCAGCCAGGTGGATCTGGCCACCGGAAATACCATTATCGAAACGCTCAAATCCATGATCGGCCAGAAAACAATCATCATCGTCTCCCATCGCATTTCCGCCGTTCGTTTTGCAGATCGGATCATCGCCCTCGAGCAGGGACGAATCAGTGAACAGGGCGCTCACCAGAATTTGATTGCCGCCGATGGATATTATGCCAGAGCCTTTCACCTGCAGGAATTGGAAGAGGACCTGAATGCATCCTGAATATGAATATTTTGAAGAAGCGCAGCTGGGTAAGCCGTATGACCTCAGGCTGTTGAAAAGATTGCTGCCGTTGGTGAGCACCTACCGCAGACTGATCTTCTATTCAATCCTGTTGGTTTTGGGCATAACCGCCCTGGAACTGGCGCTGCCTTATGTTACCAAGGTCGCCATTGACCGGTACATCGTGCCACATGCTGGCTTGACCAAATCGACAGATGCGCAGACCGAAGGGATGCGAAAACGCTTTTTAAAGATAGATCTAAATGACGCCCAGCAACGAGCAGTTGTTAAAAAATATGACGCCCTGATTCAAGTGGATGGCCAGACAGGCTTGATTTCATTTGATGATCTGGAAAAACTCGCAACATCAGATTTGAAAATTTTGCGCCGACACGATGTGGCCGGTCTGGGAAAAATGGCACTGATCTTCCTGGCCATCGTCTTAGTTAATTTCATCCTCAATTTTAGCCAGAAAATGATTATGGAATATTGCGGTCACATGATCATGCACGATTTAAGAATGAAGCTTTTTACCCACGTACAGAACCTGGCGATTGAATTTTTTACGCGCAACCCGGTCGGCCG
>CAZJHF010000044.1:0-15157 GCA_964545505.1 uncultured Desulfobacterales bacterium
GTTAAACGATTTATTAATGCTATCTCTGGGACGCGACACTAGTCTGATTTTTACAATTCGTGCATGAATTGGGGTGGCTCCGGTTTGTGGTCGGCTTCAAATGGATCGATCTGGAGAATCGTCTGTTACGACCTGTTTTGCAGTACATCAATCATGCTATAGACAATGCCGGCGGCCCCATCGGTAAGCCGGGCCTGCAGGTATTGAACGGCATCCAGGGTGCCCCTGGCATAAACGTCACGGCCGTTGACATTGTGGGTGAATTCAAAACGCACGGTTTGATCGGATGATGTCAAAGCGTAGGTATGCCAGCCGTGGCCGGTCAAATAATTTTGCGGAATTCCCCAGCGGGTTGCCTGAATGTCGGGATCCCGCTCCTGGGCGATCCGGTCCTCGCTAAAGTCCAATCCCATCTGGTTGAAGTATCGAACCATGTCCTTGGCCGTGCCGCTGGTATCCGCCTTTCCTTTCTGGTGGCTTTCCCTGATCTCCAGAGCATATCCTTTGAACAGGTCCGGAAAATTTTCGGCGGCATAGGCCATCATGGCCTGAAACCCGACAATCTGTTTGGCCATGTTCGGCGCAATCACCGCTGCGATCGCCGATGACTGCACGGTTTTTACCAGTTGCTCGCGATCGCCACCGGTGGTGCCCATGACAAACGGCAGGTGGTGTTGGCAATAAAATTCGGTATTGGCGTTGACCGCTGATGGATGCGAATAGTCGACGCTGATAAAAGGGCCTTCGGTCTGAACGATCGCTTCAATTTCCCCCGCCCGAATTTCCGGCTGCAGCAAACGAATGGAAATCGATTCAAGTGAGTGCGTGGACGCCTGGATTTCCGGACCGGTCAGAGAGCAGGGCACCAGCGCAAAGCGCTCATCTGCTACAATATGCCCGGCTACAATGACGGCCATGTTGCCGGGGATTCCGTTGACCATTACTTTGATACCACTCATTTTTTCCTCCTTTTGATATTTTTATCTCATCAATCTTTGCTTTTTTCAATACTTGCAATTTGCTCTTTGATTGAATCCATAAGATGGCACAGACCGGGCAGGGTTTTGGGGTGGTTTTTTTGGAGGTTGTCTGTGAGCGTTCGAACTGCTGTTGAAATATATTTTTCAAAGTGCGGCTTTTTCTTGACGCGGGTCAGAAACCCAAAAGCCCCCAGCATCTGCAGGTTGCGTGTCAGGCAGCAAGATCGATAGCACCGGCTGAAATCATCAGCCTTAACGCTCATCTGCCCTGCAAGCTTTTGCAGACAGTATGCGATAAGCCCGGATTGGGTGTCCGGCGCCAAATCGACATAGGGATCAATCAGCAAAGATGCCAGGTCATATTGCAAAGGGCCTATGCGGGCGCCTTGAAAATCGATGGCATACAGATTGGAATTTTTAATCATAATATTGCGTGACTGAAAATCCCGATGCATCAGGCCCGGCACGGCGTGCTCTATCGCCGTTTCAGCCAGATACTCGAACTCTTTTTTAAATTCGGCATATGTATGATTTAATCCAAGGTAGGTGTTTAAAAAGGCCTCCACAAAATAACGGCATTCAGCCTCTAAAATCATCGATTTGCTGTAACGGGGTGTCTGATAGCACCAGGCGGGATCGAATCGATCGGCACCGCGTTGCGAAAATTTGATAAGCATTTCAATAGCGGATTGGTACAGGCTGTTAACCGTTTTGACGTTATCGGCCTGATGCACGGCCGTCTGTAAATCGAGATTGCCCAGATCTTCGATAAACACATAGCCGCTAAGGCTGTCGCCGGCGTAAATCCGGGGCACCGGCAGGCCCTGGTTGTACAGGTGCCGGCCGATGTGGCCAAAGGCATCGGCCGCATCGTATTGATTTTTTTCCTTCATGCCGTGGTCGGCTAAAATCATCGAATTCTGATTGACGGTCAGACGGTACCACTGTCGATCAGACCCATCGCCCTTAAGGCGCTCTTGCCGGGGCGTTTTAAGGCCTGCTTCAGGAAAAAAGCGTTGATAAACGCTGGATACCATGCTGTCAAATACGGCTGTCCGGTAACGCTCAGGGGTACCGATATCCTTCCAATAAGTGTCTTTGGCGACATAGGCCCTGATGTTTTTCCCTTCTGCAATCATACGGTTGTAAGCATTTATACTGCTCGTAGGTGTGGCTTCCGATATAAAGTCAAGTACGGACGGATCCAACACCTGTATGCCGGTAAAGGTCAGGCCCGGTGCCGTGTGATTGGCCTGCGATTGACTGTGGGTAAACCCCGTGACAAAACCGTCGCCGTCACATGTGACGGTGTTAAATTCGGTATCATCTGCGAGCACGAGGGTTGCCGGATACGAATGCTGCCTATGGAAATCGTAAACCGATTTGAAGTCAATAGTTGACACAATATCGGCATTAACTACCATAAAGGGTTGATCGCTCCAGAAATCGCTTACGTTTTTTATGGCACCGCCTGTGCCCAAAATGCGCGGTTCATGGCGTGTTTGGATCGGAATGGCATACGTTTGCCGTGCGACAAATTCTTCGATTTGATCGTGCAGATGATGGGTATTGATGATGACCGCGGAGCAACCGGCATCAATCAGTTTGGTGATGGCAATATCCAGAAGTGTTTTGCCCGAAACGGTAAAAAGCGGTTTGGGTGTACGGTCGGTATAAGGACGCAGTCGCGTTCCCAGGCCTGCTGCCAGGATCAGTGCTTTCATATTGCTAGTTTTGAAATGTCTTTAAAGACTTTTGAATGACTTCGGTGTAGAATTGAATCTTTTCTGAATCGTCTGATCCTTTTAGGCCTTTGCTGGTAAAAAAATCGACGCCATTTTGAAAACTGACTCTGGAGAGTGCTTCCGGCAGAACAATCTCATGCCGCTTATACATGTGGTTTCCGGTTGATAAGATTTTTTTGAGACGATCCTTGGTTTTAATCGATTTTTTGGAGTTGTTCTGCAAAAAGCTTAAAACAATCCAGTAGGATTCAAAGTATGTTCTCAAAAAAATGGAATAAAGCCTTAGTTTTCGAAAGCCCGATGAGGTTACATTATAGGTGTCTGGTATGGTTTGATGGGGCATTAATACGGCATCGTCAATAAAGGCTTTAAGGCTCTTGCGCACCTTGAATTCCGCTGACTTGTCCAGATCGTAAGCAAATTCAAATTTAAAGAAACTTTGCAGGAAGCGGTAATCAGCGTGCAGATCGGCGGCCGAAAACTGAAAAGCGTCTTTGGCCAGTATTGCCTGGGCAGTAAAGGCTGCCGGAATGAAAAAGGTAATACAATTGTTTTTGTAATATTCCAGAGAAGGCCGCTTGGCGGCGTTGACCAGATAGTGCCTTTCAGAGTGGGGTATGTTTTTGTCCTTTGAAACCGGTTCGATGAATTTACTTTGAACAAATGCATCCAGCGCATGATCGACGGCATGCACCTGGTCAAGAATTAGCGTATCCGCCAGTTTGGCGTCCTGGGTAGCCAGATGTTTTGTATACGTTTCGACAATTGACATGATCTGGTCATAAGAAAACCGCTCCCTGGAGCAGTTTAAAATTGCACCGGCGACCAACCCATAAGCCGTGACGACCGCAGAGCGATTAATGGCATTGATAATACGATAACCGAGATTGCGACAGAGGGCATTTTGTTCCTTGGGTTTCATATCGGCCAGCGATGCGCCCAGTTTATCCAGCAGCTCGTTCATCGATATGGGCTCATGAAATTGCATGTAGATTTTGCCGTAGCGCCTTGATAAAAATTTACGGGCTTTGATAACGCCTTTGAGCGTCTCCGGCTCCTTTTTCCCGCCCTCCAATTCCTGCAAATATGTTTTTTCTTCCAGGACCCGGTCGTATCCGATGTAGATCGGGACGATGATCATGTCATCACAGGCACCATTTTTAAAGGCATTCAGGAGGATGGAAAGCAGCCCCAATTTGGGCATCAATAGTTTGCCGGTGCGGCTGCGGCCGCCTTCAATAAATTGCTCGATGTTATGCCCTTCTTCGAGCAGCTTATGGATATATTCCGCAAAAACCTTAGAGTACAACACGGCGCCCCGAAAGCTACGCCGAATGAAAAAAGCACCCCCGCTGCGAAACAGCGGGCCCATCGGCCAGAATGACAAATTTTTCCCGGCAGCGACCAATGGAACCGGCATGTTATTATGATACAACAGGTAAGACAGGATCAGGTAATCGATATGACTTTTGTGGCAGGGAATCAGGACCAATGGGCCTTTTAAAGCCAGCCGCTTTACTTTACTCAGGGCATTATTATTGACGGAGACACCGTCAAACAGTGTGCGAATAATCCATCCGACGATGGCCGAGAAGATTTTGATATAAGCCGGATTATAGCCGGCGGCAATTTCTTCGATATAGCCATCCGCCTTTTTGCGAACATCATGAATCGGGATGTTGCGGTTTTTGGAAAAGGTATCCATGAATTCCTGAAACCGCTGGCCGGTCAGAATACTTTCTTTTAGTTCCAGATTGGTCTTGAGAATCGGCCCGGTAATACTCTGACGGTGACGGTTGAGCTGAACCAGTAAATTGCGCCGCAGCATCAGCGATTGATACTCTATCGGCTGGCTTCGAATCGACTCAGATTGCAGGTAGTGTTTGAGGCTCACCGGCTCGGATACCTCGACAAAGACTTTGCCGGGATTTTTGAACAATGTAAACAGGCGCCGCAGCATGCCGGGCTTGTCTTCCGAGCCGAAGAATATATCGGTTAAGGTGGGTATCGATCGATGGGGATTTTTACTGAAAAACATCAGTTGCGGAACGATGTATATGGGCCGTTCGGTTGATTTTTGTAATTCAATTAAATATTGAATCGGATCTGTTTTGGCTTTAATAAAGCGCCGGTAGAATCCGCGTTTGCCCACAAGAGACAGCATGCCGGCTTTATTCTTAAGCAGGGCCTGGCCGATGAAACCGCTCCGATACGGGCTGGGAAACTGGCGCCGGTGAAAAAAGAAATCAATATGGGCCAGCCATATTTTTATCAAACGCGAAACCGGTTGCCATAAATAAACCTGATAATCAAATCCGATTTGCGGATATGGCAACTTATCTTTTTGATAGCGGATATAATAAAACAGGTATTCAAAATAGCTTTTAAATTTGGTTGCATAAACGACAACTGCATCGTTTTCAAGTTGTTGCAGCACAGCGGTCTGGTCTTTGTCCGTTTTGATGCCGGAATAAAACAACCGCAAAAGCAGTGAAGCCATTTTTCCAAGGGAATCCGGCAGATAACAGCTGTAATGATTATGCGTGCCATCGAGCAGCCTGTTTTTCCATTTGCTCGATTTTCGACCCTGCTTTGCTGCCATCACCTTGCCCTTTTTTCTTTACGACGATCTGCTGCCCTTGGTTCCAAATTGAAGATAACGTTGATCTAATCAGGTTGAAGACTGACTTGCTATATTTGGTCTTTGGAGGATTGAATGTTGGAGTTCTTTAAATAGCCACGTATTTTAAATGATTGCGTGGACGTTAACATTTAAAATTAACAAAATAAATGCTGCTTTGCAATGTTTTATTGATCGGCACTACTTTGCTAAATATAAAATAAACTTGTGAAAATAAACGGCTTATGTTACCTATACAGAATAAAATTGCGGTAATTTTCTCAAATTCAATTTCCTGTTCGCTCTGGTTTCATCAAATTAAGGTGTGTATTTTGGGTCTGTATTTTAATATCTTTTTTGCGTCAATGGCTAATTTTTATTTGACGCTCTGAGCGAATCATATTAATATCAATATTTTATTTATCAACAAGCTATCTCATCTTTGGAACTGATAATTAGCCTTACTGAAAGGAGGGAAATTCGGAAATGAAAACTTTAATTGGTGGCGTAATCGCAGCGGCACTGGGCCTAATTGGCCTTGTTGTTTGGTGGGGACAGTTTTTGATGGTTCTTTCCGGGATCGTCCCTGCGATGCTATTGTTGGGTGGCGCACTGGCTATCTACCTTGGTTTTGATGAACTTAAAGATTCATGGAATCCGGACGAAACAGCCGAACCCTCCCCTGAAAGTGGCGAAGGTGAAGACGTCGAGAAATATAAAAAGGAAATCGATGGTCTTAAAGAGGAGATTAAAACCCTAAAGGAGGATTAGTCCCATTTGGGTTAAACAATTTTCAGAGCCTGGCTTTTAGACATGCCGGGCTTTGTTTTTTGGCCAAGCATACGGTTTTCACTAACCGGATTTAGTCAGAGATAGCCAGTTTTGTATTAATTGAATGCATTTATCATACCCAATTTCCCATTTTTCCAGCATTCCATTGTTCCCTGGATTTGTTAAAAGCATCAGCGTTGTTGAAAGAAGTTAAGGCCGCGTTAATAACCAGGAGGCTTCATTTTTTGGAGGCGTGTTTGATGGCGGATGTTGCCAGAAAATCAGCACGTTCATTTTCTTTATGGCCGGCGTGGCCTTTGACTTTAAAAATCCTCATATCTTTAAATGTTCTCATCGTTTTTTTGATCGACTCTACCAGTTCCGAATTGGCTTTGGCTTTCCAGCCAAGTGCCAGAACCCCATACGCATAACTGCTATCGGTAAAAATCTGTACCGGAAGGGCCGTGCGCTTCAAAGCGTTCAATCCGGCCTGGATGGCTTTGAGTTCGGCAATATTGTTGGTCGCCATGCCGATGTATTCTGAAATTTCCTTTTCATGATCGCCAAAACGCAGGAGCACACCAATTCCAGATGGGCCGGGATTTCCAGAGGACGCGCCGTCTGTAAAAATTTGGATTCCCTCCGGGTCGACGCTTGCATCCATCGCTATTTTCTCAGGAGGCGCTGACTTTTTTGTTGGTTTGCTGTCCAGCGGTTTAACTTTATTCCTGTGAACCCAGTACTCGTGTGTCTGGTCAAGCTGGTATTTGATTAAGACTTTACCGCTTTGTTCGATCGGATTGCCGGATCGATCGACGCAAAGCCAGACCTTGTTTTTTTTAAAGCGCATGCGCTTCCATTCTTTTTCATCCGGATCCACTGTAGTTGCTCCCTGATACTTCTGTGATCACAAAACACAATTCTCATGCTTTAGGTTTTTTAGGTGTCAGGTGTCAGGCTCGATAGTTCAGCCGCTGGCGGTTCTGGTGTCAGGTACCAGGTTTCAGGGACGAATAGAAGGTCTGACACCTGAATACTGACACCTGAAACCTCATCATTTATAAAGATAGAACCGCTGACTGATCTCGGCAAACTCATCGATTCCGCGTTGCCAGGATTCGGCCAGGCTATCGATGGATTCCATATTTTCAATCTGTTGGCGGATCTGACGATCCCCGAAGATTAAGTCAATCGGCAGCCGCCGGGTTTCGTATTCATATGGCGGCTGTTTCCATTCAAATTCTTTTTTGTGGTTTAAGATGATTGCCTGCAGTAAGCGCAGGCTGGTTTCATATGGCCGGTATTGAGCCGGATCAGTGATATGAATCTGAAATCCCCTGCACGGCTGCTCCTGCCATTTGTTGGCGGTTGGCTCAAAAACAATCGGTCTGAGAACTATGCCCGGAATCGACTTGGCGCCAATGCTGGCAACAATTTTTGCAGGGTTTAGATATGGAGCGCCAAATTGTTCAAAGGGCAGGGTGGTTCCCCGACCTTCGGAGACATTGGTACCCTCCCAGAGAACCTGTCCCGGATAAACCATAGTAGAAACAGGGCTTGGCAGATTGGGGGAGGGCGCCACCCAGGGAAGACCTGTCTGATTGAAAAACATCGACCGGCGCCAGCCTTTAATTGGAATGATTTCCAGATCGCAGCCGATCTCAAAGTGCTCATTGAAAAGCCTTGCCAGCTCTCCGATGGTCAGTGCATGTCGCATGGGCAGGCTATACCGTCCCACAAACGAGCGGTAATCCGGATTCAGACAATTGCCCTCAATCGTTTTCCCGTTAACCGGGTTGGGCCGGTCAAGAACCACCACCTTTTTATCCAGTGTTTTTGCAGCTTCGAGACAATATGAGAGTGTGTATATGAACGTGTAAACACGGGTGCCTATGTCCTGCAGGTCAACAAGAAGCACATCGATGGGATCAAGCATGGATTTGGTGGGTTTGCGTGTTTTTCCATATAGGCTGTAGACCGGTAAATTTAAGACCGGATCAACGCCATCTGCGGATTCGATCATGTTATCCTGTTTTTCGGCAAAAAAACCATGCTGCGGTGAATACAGTGCTTTTAGTTTATCGGCAAAGTGTTGCTGGATTCGCAGGCGGGCGTGATTCAACTTGTGATCCACTGAGGCCGGATTGCATAAAAGCCCCAGACGGGCGCTGGCCACCCATTTGGGCGGTGATTCTAAAAAGTGTTCCAATCCGGTTTGTACGATTGCCAAAAGGCACTCCTTTTCCTAAATAATATTTATCGAAGGGATAACCATAATATTCTAAACCGGTCATGTTATTTTCTTCAAGACGCTATGATCAGCAGGTTGCCTGTGGCCTGATATTTTGAATTAGATCAACCAATTGATAAACTCAAAAGTTGTTGCCAATCATCCCAAATATCAGACCACTGCGTAATATGAAACCAACTTTTCCGCATAGCGCCTTTCAGAATTCAACATGACCTCATCACCAAGTTTTACGTATCGATTCTCTGATCTTATATAGATTAATATTAAAAAATACACTTAAGGACGATACCTGAAACTATCTCATTTGAGATAGTTTCTACTATTAACATAGTGGGGGACATATCAAAAGTGAAAAAGCTTGACATTACAGGGAATAATTTCTACAAAATCAGGCTATTTTAAATTTCGTGGTTTGAGCCCATGGGTTCATCACTTTTGCCTGACTTCCGGCTCAAATGACGATTCAGATTTAACCCATATATTCGAATCGGGCCTTTCGCGCTGGATTCGTTGCTTGAGTAAGCAGCTGGTGAAAATCCAACTAAAAGGTGTGGTCGTTATCGTCGGCAATTATGGCAGCGGTAAGACCGAAGTGGCGATTAATCTGGCGGTATATCATAAACGCGCCGGGATCGACGTTCGGATCGCTGATCTTGATGTCGTCAATCCGTATTTTCGAACGCGTGAGGCCAAAGGACCGCTTGGCAATCTGGGAATCGATGTCGTTTTGCCGCCGAAACAATACCTGCAGGCGGATCTGCCGATTCTCAGCCCGGAGGTTGCCGGCAGCATTCGTCGACCCGGTGAATTGACGCTGCTGGATGTGGGCGGTGATGATGCGGGTGCCACCATTCTGGCTTCACTTGAGAATGAATTCAAGGCAACATCACACCAGGTGTTGCAGGTGATCAACCCTTTAAGGCCCTTTACCGAAACCCATCAAGGCTGTCTTAAAATCCGGGCTGCCATTGAGTCCGCTTCCAAGTTGACCGTCAACGGTCTTATTGGCAATGCAAATCTCATTGATGACACCAGTCTTGATGATATTTACGACGGTTACCGCTTTGTAAGCGAGTTATCCGAGCACAGCGGGCTGCCGCTTGAATTAATTACTGCCGGCCGGGCGCTGATGCCGTCTCTCGATATGGGTCGCTTTGCATGTCCGGTTCTGCCGATTGACCGGCAATTGGTTCCGCCCTGGCAAAAGCCGGTTGAGTTCGATCAAGCGGACATATCCGGTTGATACTTGCGAATTGTTACCGGTAGCGCTAATATGGCTGCTGAAAACCGGGTTGCGCGATCCAGGCAACCCGACGCAATCAAACATGAATGCCAGGTTTTTTTTGATTGCGTGCCTTGTACCGGGGGCGTTTCTCAAAATGACATCAGAATAAGGTTGTACCTGATCGCGTCGTTACACCGGTTTCACGGTTAGGCGTTAACATTCAGTGGAGGTTGGTTATTTATGGCCTATGAACATTCTATCAATAACGATCGATGCAAGGGGTGCGGGTTGTGTGTAAACGTATGCCCCAAAAATGTCCTTGAGATTTCCAATAAGGTTAACGCCAAAGGCTATTTTCCGGCATTTCAGGCGCGCCCGGAAGACTGCATTTTTTGTGCATTGTGCTGCACGATGTGTCCGGATGTGGCCATCTCCATTTGCGAAATTGAAGCAGCGGCGGCAGCCAAAACCTAAAGTTTGTGCCACCCTGACTTTTCATAAATTTTCGTGCAAAGCCCAGGATAAATAAATCGGAGGAACAGAAACTATGGGAAAAGTTTTGATGAAAGGCAATGAGGCCATTGGAGAGGCCGCGATCCGGGCCGGTTGTTTGAACTATTTTGCCTATCCAATCACGCCGCAATCGGAAGTGGCTGAATATCTTTCACGCCGGTTGCCAGAGGCGGGTGGGGTGTTTTTGCAAGGTGAAAGTGAAGTGGCGGTATCGTACATGATTTTTGGCGCTGCTGCTTGCGGCGAGCGTGTTTTTACAACGTCTTCGAGTCCGGGCATCAGTTTGATGAGTGAAGGAATCAGCTACATTACAGCCGGTCAGTGTCCGGCGGTGTTTGTCAATATCATGCGCGGCGGACCGGGATTGGGCGGAATTTTGCCTTCTCAGGCCGACTATATGCAGTCGGTGAAAGGGGGCGGACACGGTGATTATAAGCTGCTGGTGATGGCCCCCGCCAGTGTCCAGGAAGCAGTCGAAATGATGATGAGCGCCTTTGCCCTGGCCGAAAAATATCGTAACCCGGTCATGATACTGGGAGACGGGCTCATCGGTCAGATGATGGAACCGGTAGAATTTCCAGATGCACTTAAGGCCAAACCGTCCAACAAAGATGATTGGGCCACCAACGGGATGGCCACCCGCAACCGCAACCAGCGCAACCTGGTCAAAACGCTCTATTTGGATCCAGAGGAGCTCAATGCCCACAATTTGAAGCTGCGCGCCAAATATCAGCAAATGGAAAAAGAAGAAGTGCGCTATGAGGCTTATAACGTTGATGAAGATTACAATCTGCTGATTGTCAGTTATGGCACCATGAGTCGTGTTTGCCGCACCGCCATCGATAATTTGAAAGATCAGGGTATTGAAATCGGCATGATTCGACCGCAGACGCTCTTTCCGTTCCCCAAAACTGCCATTTACGACGCAGCCGGCAAGAAAAGCTGCCAGGCGGTGCTGTGTGTCGAAATGTGCATGGGACAAATGGTGGAGGATGTGGAGCGCAGTGTCTCCGGCCAGCGACCGGTGCACTGGTACGGTAAGTGCGGTGGTGAGGTCCCCACGCCCGAGGAGGTCATGGTGCAAGCTCAAAAAATGGTTAAATAGTCAAATAGTCGATGGGTTAAATGGTTATAACGTTAAACCATCAGTTTGTTTTCACACGAAATAACCGGTTGGCCAATCATCAAATCGACTCAATGTAGGAGAAAAGAAATGGGAAAAACATTTCAGAAACCCGAGGCCCTGGCCGAAACAATTACGCACTATTGTCCGGGATGCACCCACGGGGTTGCCCACAGGCTTGTCGCAGAGGTCATTGATGAGCTCGGCGTCCGCGGCAAGACCGTTGGCATCGCGCCGGTGGGCTGCGCAGTGTTGATGTATAACTATTTTACGTTTGATTTCCAGGAGGCTGCCCATGGTCGCGCACCGGCGATGGCAACCGGCATCAAGCGCGTTCGGCCGGATCTGGTTGTATTTACATATCAGGGGGACGGAGATCTGGCGAGCATCGGGATGAGCGAGATTGTACATGCCGCCAACCGCGGCGAAAAATTCACCGTCATTTTTATCAACAACGCGGTTTATGGCATGACAGGCGGCCAGATGGCACCGACCACCATGCCGGATCAGCGGACAACAACCTCACCTTTTGGCCGTAAGGTTCTGGATACCGGTATGCCGGTCAAAATGGCCGAATTGCTGGCAGCGCTTCAAACCCCGGCTTATATTACCCGCCAGACGCTTTTGAGCCCGAAATACATCAACAAAGCCAAAAAGGCGATCAAGCAAGCCTTTAGTTATCAAATTGAAAATACCTGTTTTAGTTTTGTCGAATTGGTCAGCACCTGCCCGACGAATTGGGGCATGACCCCGCTGGATGCCATTAAGTGGGCTGAAGAGAAAATGCTGCCGTATTATTCCCTGGGTGTATTTAAGACACCTGAAAATGGCAATGAGGTGCAAACACAGGACAGTACTCAGTAAAGAATCGGCAGGCTGCAGTCAAAAGTGAGCGCTAACAAGCAATATATCCTTGCAAGCTGCGGCTCATGGAAATCGATCAACTTGATGTGCTTGCGCTTTAAAGCCCAATCTCTGCTGCTTGCGAAATAGGGGAGGTAACATGCAAAACGAAGTACAATTTGCCGGATTCGGCGGTCAGGGGATTATGTTAATGGGCCAGATTATGGCAGAGGCCGCCATGCAACAGGGCTATGAGGTCGTCTGGATTCCGTCTTACGGTCCGGAAATGCGCGGCGGCACTGCCTATTGTACAGTGGTCATCAGTGACCGACCCATCGGATCACCGATCATTCGATATCCCAGGCACCTGGTGGCGATGAATCGGCCTTCTCTTGAAAAATTTGCGCCGGCTGTAAAGCCCGGAGGCACTATTTTTATCAACAGCTCCATGATATCAATCGATGCCGGACGGGATGACGTGGATGTTATAAAAGTCCCCATTATCGAAATCGCCAAGGAATTAGGGAATGTGAAAACCGCCAATATCGTGGCACTTGCGGCATTTGTCAGTCGCAGCCAGGTCGTTGATTTTGAACTGCTGCGGGAATCGGTTAAAGCAAAATTCGCCCGAAAAGAAAAGCTGATTCCCCTTAATATGAAGGCTCTGGATGCTGGCAAAGAAGCCTCAATGGCAACTGCGTAATGCGCGAAAATTAAAACTATCACGAAAGCACGAAATGACGAAAACGAAAAAAATATTTCGTGCTTTTACATTTTCGTGATTTCGTGGTCATTTTTTAAATGATATTTTACATCTAAAAATGTATACGTCATTTGAAACCTGGGTTTTATACCAAATATGAAACTTAAAATTCCCGATTACATGTCGGCCATTAAGCCTTATGTGCCCGGTAAGCCGATAGATGCCGTCCAACGCGAATTCGGGATCAAAGATTCCATTAAACTGGCATCCAATGAAAATCCGTTGGGCCCATCGCCCATGGCAGTTGAAGCCATACGGCAGGCAGTGGATGATCTGCACCGTTACCCGGATGCCGGCGGTTACCATCTGACGCGGGCGATCGCTGAAAAGTTTCATCTCGATCCGGCCAGCATCGTACTGGGTAATGGATCCGATGACATCATCGCCTTGCTGACCGGTGTCTTGCTAAGACCGTCCGATGAAGTGATTTTACCGCAACCGTCCTTTCTTTTTTACGAGATAGCGCTCCGCAGCATGGGCGCAAAACCGATTTGGGTGCCTTTGCGGTCGTTCCGTACAGATCTGGCGGCAATGGCTGCAAAAATAAGTCCTAAAACCCGCATGATCTTTTTAAATGTGCCGCACAATCCTGCCGGAACGATTATTTCAAAATCCGAGTTTGCAAATTTTATTGCTCAAATACCCCCTGAAATCGTCACGGTGCTGGATGAAGCCTATATTGAGTTTGTCAAAGATGTCGATTGCACCAACAGTTTTGATTTTTTAGCGGGCGAGAAAGCGATTGTGGGCATGCGCACCTTTTCCAAGGCCTATGGATTGGCGGGACTCCGTGTCGGCTACGGTGTAATGCCGCCTGTCCTGGCCGAACTGCTCCACAGGGTCAGACAGCCGTTTAATGTAAATGTGCTTGCTCAGGTGGCTGCAACTGCGGCCCTGCAAGACTCAGGTTTTCTGCAAAAAACGCTGCAACTGATCCACACCGAGCGCGAGCTCATGTATTCGGCCCTCAACAACCTTGATATGCCCTATGTGCGGTCAGAGGCCAATTTTTTTATGGTTGATGTTGGCAGCCGCGGAAAATCAGCGGATGATGTTTTTAAAAAACTCCTGCCCCGGGGTATCATTGTGCGGTCGATGACATCATATGGATACCCGCAGCACATTCGCATCAATATTGGAAAACCTGAAGAAAATATCCGATTTTTAGAGGCGCTCGAGGAAGTGCTCTAAACAGAAGGTGTCAGGTGTCAGGTGTCAGCAAAAAAAATGATTTCAGGTTTCAGTGTTCAGGTGTCAGCCCTTCTATTCGTCCCTGACACCAGAACCGCCAACGGCGGAACTTAAGAGCCTGACACCTGACACCCGACACCTGAAACCGTATTACCGGCAACTCGGAACAAATTGTTTGGAAGCTGATGCCTGTAAAAAGATGAAGCAGCTATTGATCACACTAGATGGTCCGGCCGGTGCCGGTAAAACCAGTGTTAGCCGCGCGCTTGCCCAGCGGCTGGGATATCGGTATATTGATACCGGTGCCCTTTACCGCGGTGTTGCCTATGAAGTCAACCGTCAGGGGATAGATCCTGAAAGTGAGGCCGAGCTGGCCATGCTGTGCGATCGACTTCAACTTGCGTTTAAAGCAAAAGGAGACGAGCTGCGGCTTTACTCTGCAAGCACCGACATTTCCGATCATATTCGCACGCCCGAAATCAGCATGCTTGCTTCAGCGGTTTCAGCCAAACCGGTGGTTCGGAAGTATCTCTTAACGGTGCAAAAGGATATTGGCCGTCAGAAAGCGGCCGTTTTTGAAGGTCGCGATATGGGAACCGTTGTGTTCCCGAATGCGGACATTAAATTTTTTATAGATGCATCTTCTCAGACCCGCGCCCGGCGTCGCTATGACGAAATAAAATCCAATTCCGATCAGTCGCTTAAACAGGTTGAAAAGGATATGCAGCGCCGGGATCGCAATGACAGCACCCGCAGCCTGGCTCCCCTTAAGCCTGCAAATGATGCAATTTTAATTGATTCCACAGACTTATCTATCGAGGAAGTTGTAGAGTCAATGCTGTCCCATATCGCACGGTTAACAGCGTAGCTGTATTTTATTTACGCTATTTTTAACATAAGCGTAACAGCTGGTGATTTAATAAAAAAATTAAAATTAAGGATTGCTTTTTTTCTTTATTCTGTTAGAAATATGAGGTTGTACCGCCGATAGGGTGGTAGAAAAAAAATAGGCTAAGGGGGAATTATTTTTCATGACTGACAAAACAAACAAGGATGAAACCCAAAATGATGGTCAAGCTGAGCTTTCCGCCGATGGCGCGAAGGAGCAACCAAAGGCCGACGATCAACCTCA